>NZ_JBFAPG010000282.1:0-8397 GCF_040675595.1 Micromonospora sp. NPDC049580 | reverse complement strand
GTCGGGCCCCTGTTCGGGCCCGACCGGCGGTGATTCAGCGCCGGACCCCGGCCAGCTCGCGGCGCCGGTCCCGGGCGGACTTGACCAGGCTGGCGATGGTGGCGATGCCCAGCGTGCCGAGGATGACCAGCAGGGACAGCCAGATCGGGATGTGCGGTGCCCACCCGACGTGCTCCCCGCCGTTGATGAACGGCAGGTTGTTGTCGGCCAGCGCCTCCAGCACCAGCTTGACGCCGATGAAGCCCAGCACGACGGCCAGCCCGTAGCTCAGGTAGATCAGCCGGTCGAGCAGGCCGCCGAGCAGGAAGTAGAGCTGCCGCAGGCCCATCAGCGCGAAGACGTTCGCGGTGAAGACCAGGTACGGCTCCTGCGTGATGCCGAAGATCGCCGGGATCGAGTCCAGCGCGAAGATCAGGTCGGTGGTGCCGATCGCGATCATCACGATGAGCATCGGCGTGAACAGCCGACGCCCGTTCTCGTGGGTCATCAGCTTCGCGTCGTCGTAGCCCTTGGAGATCGGCAGCGCCCGGCGGCTCCACCGGATCAGCAGGTTCTCCGAGAACTCGTCCTCGTCCGGCTCACCCTGGCGGGCCAGGTTGACCGCCGTGTAGATCAGGAACGCGCCGAAGATGTAGAAGACCCAGGAGAACTGCGAGATCAACGCCGCGCCGGCGGCGATGAAGCCACCGCGCATCACCAGCGCCAGCACGATGCCGATGAGCAGCACCTTCTGCTGGTACTGCCGGGGCACCCCGAAGCGGGCCATGATGATCACGAAGACGAAGAGGTTGTCCACCGAGAGGCTGTACTCGGTGAGCCAGCCGGTGTAGAACTGCCCCGCCGAACTGGCCCCGGCGGTCAGCCAGACGCCGACGCCGAAGAGCAGAGCGAGGCCCACGTAGAAGGCGACCCAGAGGCTCGACTCGCGCACGCTCGGCTCGTGCGGGCGCCGACCAATGATCAACAGGTCGACGAGCAGCACCGCAGTCAGTGCGACGAGGGTCCCCGCCCACACCAATCCGGACACGTCCAACGTTCATTCCTCCGGCAGACACGCGGCGTCGGGCACACCGTACGCCCCCGTGAGGGCTGGCGTGCCGCTGTCGCTCACTCTGGTGACTGTCGGAGGTCTCTTCCGCCCCCGACCCGCGAACGGGACGGCGACCGACGAAGCCGGGTCGAACGCCGAGGTGCCGGCGATCGTCCGTGCTGACGACTTCGTCGCGGGGGAATACTCCCCTCCTCGATGACCATTGTTGCCCACCACTCGCCGTGATCACACCCCGGGCACCGGGTGTGAACGCGCACCCGGGTCGCCGGGAATACCGGCACACCCCCTCCGGCGTCCTAGGAGGCTAGTGTGTGGACGCCGCTACACCCGCACGCCCCTGCGCTCCTGGCCCGTGGGAGGCTGTGCGGCATGGTGCTTGAAGTCGCGCTGATCGACGTACTGCCCGGACACGAGGACGCCTTCGTCGCCGCGTACGCCCAGGGTCACCCGGTGCTCGCCGGGACGCCCGGTTGTCGGTCGGTGCGGATGACCCGGGGCATCGAGTCCCCGACCCGGTTCGTGCTGCTGGTCGAGTGGGACTCGGTCGAGGCGCACGAGAAGAACTTCCGGGACACCGAACGGTTCGCCCAGTGGCGGGCGCTGATCGGCCCGCACTTCGCCGGGCCACCGTTGGTCGAGCACTTCCACGACGTACCGGCCTGACGGAAACTGTCGTACCCCGCGGTTATCGTGCCTTGCGCACGCGCCGGTCGCCGGCCCCGACGGGCTCGGGGGCGCCGGGTCCGGGGGCCGCGCGGGCGGCACCGCATCGGCCCTCACTCGCCGACGCGGCGGGCCAGCGCGGTGACCGTCTCCTCCGGTGACAGGGCGGCCGCCAGCAGCGCCTCCGTCATCCGCTCGTACCGGTCGACGTCGAGCACGGTCGCCAGCCGGACGTCGGTGGTCAACGCCTCCAGCATCACCGTCCGCGGATCCGCCGGGTCGGGGAAGGCATACCAGGAGTACGGGGTGAGCGGGTGCAGGCCGCTGCCGGCCGCCCCGCGGGGCAGGAGTCGCACCGTCACGTGGGCCAACCCGGTCACCGCCACCAGGTGCCGCAACTGCTCACGCCAGACCTCGACCGGCAGGTCAGCCGGGTCGCACACCGTCTCGGCGAGCACCGCCGTGTAGCGCGGCGGCTCGGCCCGGCGCAGCACCTCCTGCCGCAGCGCCCGGGCGCGCACCTCCGCCTCCACGTCGATTTCCGGCGCGAGCAGAACGCCGGCGGCGACCCGCGAGCGGGCGTACGCCGGCGTCTGCAGCAGCCCCGGCACGACCGCCGGCTGGTACTCGACGATGTCGGCCGCGCCCGCCTCCAACTCGGCGTAGATGCGCTGCCGCTCGCCCATCTCGCCGAGCGTCTTCCACCAGCCGCGGCTGGTGGCCGCATCCCGCGCGATCACGATCAGGGCGTCGCGGGCCGACGCCGGCACCTGGTAGATGTCGAGCAGGTCCAGCACGTCGGCGAGATCCGGACGGCTCTGCCCCAGCTCGATGCGGGACAGCTTCGACGTCGACGCCCAGCCCAGCCGGTCGCAGACCTGCTCCAGGGTCAGCGCCTCGCGCCGACGCAACTGGCGCAGCTCGGCGCCGAGCCGCGCGCGTCGAATGACAGGACTTGTTGGCAACGGCATCCCGGCCTCCCCATCGAGGGAGCGTACGCAGGACGATCACCCAGTGCAATACTTCGCTTGCGCACCGCAATCGAACGGTCGGCCGGCGGGCCGGGCGAGGACGCCCCACACCTGCCGTTCGGGCAGCCCGGCCCGCGCCGGCCGGGCCGCCCTCACTTCACGCCGGCGGCGTCCATGCCGCGTAGCTCCTTCTTCAGGTCGGCGACCTCGTCGCGGATCCGCGCCGCCAGCTCGAACTGCAGCTCGCGGGCGGCGGCCAGCATCTGGTCGTTGAGCTCCTGGATGAGCTGGGCGAGGTCGGCGCGAGCCATCCCCTCCCGGGACGGGGCGGTGGCGGTGGACCGACTGCGGCTGCGGGTCTCCTTGACCGGCGCCTTGCCCCGGGAGAGCTGACGCGCCGCGCCGCCGACCCGGGAGTTTTCGGTGTCCTCCGCCTCGCGGTAGATGTCGTCCAGAATGTCGTGGATCTTTTTGCGCAGCGGCTCCGGACTGATCCCGTGTGCCTCGTTGTGCGCGATCTGCTTGGCGCGACGTCTGTCGGTCTCGTCGATCGCCGCCGCCATCGACGGGGTGATCTTGTCGGCGTACATGTGCACCTGGCCCGAGACGTTCCGGGCCGCCCGCCCGATGGTCTGGATCAGCGACCGGCCGCTGCGCAGGAAGCCCTCCTTGTCGGCGTCGAGGATCGCGACGAGCGACACCTCGGGCAGGTCCAGACCCTCGCGGAGCAGGTTGATGCCGACCAACACGTCGTACTCGCCCTTACGCAGCTCGCGCAGCAGCTCCACCCGGCGCAGGGTGTCGACCTCGGAGTGCAGGTAGCGCACCCGGACGCCGTTTTCCAGGAGGTAGTCCGACAGGTCCTCGGCCATCTTCTTGGTCAGCGTGGTGACCAGCACCCGCTCGTCGCGGTCGGTCCGCAGCTTGATCTCGTGCATCAGGTCGTCGATTTGCCCCTTGGTCGGCTTGATCACGACCTGCGGGTCGACCAGCCCGGTGGGGCGGATGACCTGCTCGACGAACTCACCCTGGGCCTGTTCCAGCTCCCACGTGCCCGGGGTCGCCGACAGATAGACCATCTGGCCGACCCGCTCCAGGAACTCGTCGAAACGCAGCGGCCGGTTGTCGGCGGCGCTGGGCAGCCGGAACCCGTGGTCGATGAGCATCCGCTTGCGGGAGGCGTCACCCTCGTACATGCCGCCGATCTGCGGGATCGTCACGTGCGACTCGTCGACCACGGTGAGGAAGTCGTCCGGGAAGTAGTCGAGCAGGGCGTGCGGCGGGCTGCCGGGCAGCCGCCCGTCCATGTGCATCGAGTAGTTCTCGATGCCGGAGCAGAAGCCCACCTGCCGCATCATCTCGATGTCGTACGTGGTGCGCATCCGCAGCCGCTGCGCCTCCAGCAGCTTGCCCTGGCGCTCCAGCTCGGCCAGCCGCTCGGCCAGCTCCACCTCGATGTCGCGGATCGCCCGCTCCATCCGCTCCGGGCCGGCCGCGTAGTGCGTCGCCGGGAAGATCACCAGCTGGTCGACCTCACGGACCACGTCACCGGTCAACGGGTTGAGGTAGTAGAGCTTCTCCACCTCGTCGCCGAACAGCTCGATGCGGACCGCCAGCTCCTCGTACGCCGGGATGATCTCCAGCGTGTCGCCGCGGACCCGGAAGGTGCCCCGCTGGAAGG
Organism: Micromonospora sp. NPDC049580; assembly: GCF_040675595.1. Lineage (NCBI taxonomy): Bacteria > Bacillati > Actinomycetota > Actinomycetes > Micromonosporales > Micromonosporaceae > Micromonospora > Micromonospora sp. NPDC049580. The sequence continues at coordinate 4,031 of NZ_JBFAPG010000282.1, read as the reverse complement.
CCATGTCGTTGCGGGTGTACTGGATGTCGACCAGTCGGCGCAGCAGCTGGTCGCGGTCCAGATCCTGCCCGACCTCGACCCGGACCGCCCGGTTGAGGTATTCCTCCGGGGTGCCCAGACCGTAGATCGCCGAGACGGTCGCCACCACGATCACGTCGCGGCGGGTGAGCAGCGACATCGTCGCCGAGTGCCGCAGCCGCTCGACCTCCTCGTTGATCGAGGAGTCCTTCTCGATGTAGGTGTCGGTCTGCGGAATGTACGCCTCGGGCTGGTAGTAGTCGTAGTACGAGACGAAGTATTCGACCGCGTTGTGCGGCAGCAGCTCGCTGAACTCCTTGGCCAGCTGCGCGCAGAGCGTCTTGTTCGGGGCGAGCACCAGGGTGGGGCGCTGCAGCCGCTCGATCAGCCACGCGGTGGTGGCGCTCTTGCCGGTGCCGGTCGCGCCGAGGAGCACCGTGTTGCGGTCGCCGCGCCGCACCCGGCGCTCAAGGTCGTCGATGGCGGCCGGCTGGTCGCCGGCCGGCTGGAATTCACTGACGACCTGGAAGCGGCCGTCGAGCCGGGGAATGTCGAGCGCCATGACCTCAACGGTACGCCGCAGGTCCGACAGGTTCGGCCGTCGCGCATGGTGCGTGATCGGCTTCGATATTCCCATTGTGTGGCCCATGTCACCGGGGCTACCCTCTTCATGTAGGCCGCTCGCGGCGGCCGACCGGGCCGGAGGCCAGGCCGTCATCACGGCCGGCCGCCCCCGGCACAGCGGTCGCAGCACCCGGCTCGTCCGGCGTGCGCACCCGTGTGGTCGCGCTCGAGGCGCAGACCGGCCGCCGCGAGCGCCCCTGCCGCATCACCCCCTGCCGCGTCACCTCAGCTCGTCACCCCCAGCTCGTCACCCCGTGCCGTCCCGCCCGTTTCACATCCGTGGACACCTCTCCGGCCCCGGCGCGCGGCCCCTCCCCCAGCACCACCCGCGCTGGCAACGCAGTCCGCGCCGGCGGGCCGTCCTCCGACCCCGAGGGGCACCCGCGCGAGACGGCCGCCCCCGACACCGGCAGCGCCCGACCCTCCCGAGCTGGCCGTCGTCGGCGTACGGTGCTGCTGCTGCTCGCCCTGACCGCTGTGACGTCCGCGACGGCGCTGGTGGCAGGGCTGCTGAGCTGGACTCCCGACCCACCCGCGCCGGCCCGACCGCTGACCGTCTCCGAGGCCGAGCGGCTGGCCGCCATGCGGGTCACCAACCTTCGGGACCTGCGCGCCGGCGTCCAGGTCACGGTCGGCGCCGGCGCCGCCCGTACCGAGCTTGTGGGGTGGGTGGACTGGTCGCGGCCCCTGCTCTACCTGGATGTGGGCGGGCCTGGGGCGGGGGCCGAGCGTGGCCTGCTGCAGAGCGCCGGGTCGGTGCTGGTCACCCGACCGGACCCGGCGGCCGTGCCCACCCCGGCCGCGCCGCCCCTGGTGCCACCGGCGGACCGCTGGCGCCTGCACCACCTGACGCCCGGCGCGGGCCTGGCACCGGTCCTCGACCTGCTCCTCGGCCTCGCCGCCGACCGGCCGGACCCGACCCCGGCGATGGACGGCGGCAACGCCCGCTGGGTCGCCCGGGACGTGATCGCGGCCGGGCCGGTCGACGTCCTGCAGGCGCCGTTTCCCGCCCCGACCCCGCCCACCCCCGGCAGCGCCGCAACGGGCGGCACGGCGGCGACCGGGCCGGACGGGTCGACCCGCTACTGGCTCGACCGGGACGGCCGACTGCACAAACTGGTGACCCGGTTGCCCGGCGTCGGGCCGGTCACGGTCCTCCTCAACCGGATCGACCGTCCCACGCTGCGCCCGGTCGACGCGCTCGGCGGCCGACCCGGGCTGCCGCGCGCGCTCACGGACGCGGAGCAGCGCCGGCTGGACCGGCTGGCCGCCCGGCTGCGCGGCCAGGGCGGTGCCACGCTGACGCTGACCGCGCCGGTGGGCACGGACACCAACCTGCGGGGTGCCGGCTGGTTGAGCTGGGCCGCCCGCACCGCGTACGTGGCGGTCGCCGACCTGGGCGTACCGGGCCGCCGGACCCTGCTGCACCGCGACGCCGCCGGCCTGTCCCGGACGGACGTGCCGGCCGAGACCGGTGGCGGTGGCACCGCCGAGGCCCCGGGCCGGCCGCCGTTTCCGGTCCCGGCCGGGTCGTGGCGGCCCACCCGGTCCCCCCGCGACGACCTCGATCTGCTGGTCGACGCCGCAGTGGCCGCCGCCGGACCGGTGACGCGGCGCGGCGCGGCCGTGCGGGTACGCGAGGACCTCGCCGCCGGACGGACCGTGGACGTCGTGGAACTTCGCACGGCCGACGCGCGCCTGCGCTACTGGATCGACCGCGACGGGTCGCTGCGCCGGGTGGAACTGCACACCGGCCCCGGCGCGTGGGCGCAGGTGGACCTCAGCCCCGCCGTGGTGCCCCGCCTCAGCCCGCCGCCGCGCGCCACAGCACCGAGCCGACCGCCCCGACCCGGAGCACGCTGACCACACGCACTCGGGTGTGGTGGCACGGCTCTCAGGGTCGCCAGCCGGTCCGCGCGGCCCACTGCTCGGCCCGCAGGTACTCCTCGTCGAACCAGGGATCGCGGGCCGTGCCGGAGCCACCGACGTGCGGCGCCGCGTCGACCAGATCCCGCTTGAACAGCAGGTACCTGCCCCGCTGATCCGGGTCGGCGCGGAGGTGGTCACGCATGAGCAGCGCATACCGCCAGCCGGGCGACTCGACCTCCCGCACGTGCAGGCGCACCGGGCGATCCGGGTCGGCGCTGCCGTGCAGCCGCTTCTCCCACCGACCTCGGCCGGCCGGGCCCGGATCGTCCCACCAGTGCCCCGGCACGCGGGGAAACCCCGCGTTCGCCAGCCGGTCGGCCAGCGGCCCGTCGGCGTCGGCGATGCTGGGCACGGCCACCTGCACGTCGATGACGTCGTCGGCGGCGAGCCCGGGCACCGCGGTCGCACCGATGTGGTCGATCCGCAGATCCGCCGGGGCCAGCGCGTGACGGATCCGGGCGGCCAGCCGCGCGTACTGCTCGGGCCAGCTCGGATCCGCATCCACCCCGTCGCCGCGGCTCGGCAGCGGCACGACCCGCCGCTGCCGCAGGTTGTGCTCGTAGGGTCGCAGCCGCTGCCGCCACAGCGAATCCACCGCGGCGTGCAGCGCCACCAGACTGCCGTCATTGGTCAACACCACGTCCGCCGCGGCACGCCGACGGGCGTCGTCGGCCTGCGCGGCAATCCGCCGCTCGGCCTCCGCGCGGTCCATCCCCCGGTCGCGCATCAGCCGCTCCAGCCGGGTCGGCACGGCCGTCTGCACCACGACCACCAGGTGGTACGTCGGCGCGAGCCCCACCTCCACCAGCAGCGGTACGTCGTTGACCACGATCGCGTCCGGTGCCGCCGCGGCGACCAGCTCGGCCGTACGCGCCCGCACCCGGGGATGGGTGATCGCCTCCAACCGGCGGCGGGCGGCCTCGTCGGAGAACACCACGGCGCCCAACGCGGCGCGATCCAGCGCGCCGTCGGCGCCCAGCACCTTCTCCGAGAAGGTGGCGACGATCTCCGCGAGGCCCTCCGTGCCCGGCGCGACGACCTCCCGGGCAATCTGGTCCGCGTCGACGAGCACCGCGCCCAACTCCACCAGCCGCGCGGCCACCGCGCTCTTGCCCGACCCGATTCCGCCGGTCAAACCCACCCTCAGCACCCGACCAGTCAACCGGATCACGAGCCTCCCCGCCAAACCCACCCGCACCCGTCCCCAGCCCACGGCCCCCGTAGGCCGGTTTGGCCCGCAGGGCCCGCGCCAACGCCGCCCGCGCGCACCGTGTCATCGACGCGCGGCCCACGCGCCCCCGTGCTTCCCACACGGCCGTCCCGGCCGTGTGCCCGCCGCCCGCCGCCCGCAAGATCGCGCTCGATCCAGGAAGTAGACCCACCACCCGCTCCCGAGACTCCCGATCCGGGACATATGCCGCCCCCGTGACCACGATCCCGATCGACGAGTGTTGATCAAC
>NZ_JBFAPG010000281.1:0-8415 GCF_040675595.1 Micromonospora sp. NPDC049580 | reverse complement strand
GATGTCGAGGCCGCGGTCGTGCAGGTCATGACCTACCTGGTCGAGAACGAGCAGGCGGCTCTCGTCGTACCGGCCCGGTTCATCGGCCGCATCCACCCGCACTTTCGGGAGGTGGTGCAGCTCCTCGCGGTGCAGGTGGCCGACGAGGCCCGGCACATGGAGGTCTTCAGCCGGCGGGCGCTGCTGCGCGGCGCGGAGCTGGGCACGTCCTCGGCGGGTGGCCGGCAGTCGCTCTTCACGCTCGTCGCCGAGTCCGATTTCGCCCTGGCGTCGTTCCTGCTCTCCGTGCTCGGCGAGGGCAGCTTCGTCGACCTGCTGGGGTTCCTGGTGCGGCACGCTCCCGATCCGGTGACCCGCCGGATCTGCTGGCTGGCGATGCAGGACGAGCGCCGGCACGTGGTGTTCGGCATGGCCCATCTGGAGCACCAGGCGACGGTCGACCCGCTGCTGCGGGACCGACTCCGTGCCGCGATCCACCGTCGTCACGACGCGTTGGCCGACACCGCGGGCCTCAACGCGGACGTCTTCGACGCGCTGGTGCTGCTCGCGGCGGGCGGGTGGGACCCCGATGACGTGGCCGCCGGCTTCGACCACGTGCGTGCTCTGCAACAGGCGATGGACCAGGGCCGCCAGCGCCGACTCGTCCGGCTGGGCTTCCGGTCGGACGAGGCGGCCGCGCTCTCCGCCCTGCACACCCGCAACTTCATGTAGACCCCGGTGCGCGGCACCGGGCGTAGCCTGGAACCGCCATGGACACCGAATCCCGCGCGATTCGTGCGGATCTCCTCCGGCGGCGCGACGAGACCGCCGCTGAGGCCGCCGCGCTGGAGGGCGACCTGCGGAGCCTGTTCGAGGCGTCCCGGTCGTCGAACGCCGACGACGAACACGACCCCGAGGGCAGCACGATCGCGTTCGAACGGGCACAGCTCAGTGCCGTCCTGGACGCGGCACGTCGACGCCTGGCCGAACTGGACGAGGCGGTGAGCCGCGTCGACGCCGGCAGCTACGGCGTCTGCGAACGATGCCTGCGCCCGATTCCCGCCGAGCGGCTCGCCGCCCGCCCGTCGGCGCGTACCTGCGTCGCCTGCGCCAGCCGCCGGTGACGGTTGCGGCGCCCGCGGGCCCGGGGGCCGGCGGACGCCGCCGTCGCGGGGACGTCAGCTGGCGCAGCAGCCGCCGGCCTGGCCATCGGCGGGCGCGGTGTCGACGGCGACGAGGCTGAGCAGCCCGCCGGAGACGCCGGTGGCCAGCCCGCGTCGGGCCGGCTCGGCGGCCGGCGTCGGGCCGCAGCAGCTGTCGCCGCTCACCGAGTCGGCGGCGTTGCTGGAGCACACGCCGGTCTCGGGCAGGTCGAGCTGGACGTCGCGGGCGGCGGCCCAGTCTCCGGCCAGGGCGGCGACGACCGAGCGGACCTGCTCATAGCCGGTGGCCATGAGGAACGTCGGCGCCCGACCGTAGGACTTCATGCCGACGGCGTGGTAGCCGACCTCCGGGTGGGTGAGCTCGTCGATGCCGTGCGGAGGCACGGTGCCGCAGGAGTGCTCGTTCGGGTCGATCAGCGGGGCGAGCGCGCGGGTCGCGCCGAGCACCGGGTCGAGGTCCAGCCGCAGCTCGGCGGTGATCGAGTGGTCCGGGCGGAACCCGGTGGCCGCGACGACGCGGTCCACGAGCACCGACTCCTCGCCCCCGTCGGCGTGCCGGACGACCACCCGGACGCGCCCGTCGGCCGGTGTGAGGGCATGCACCCAGAAGCCGGTGAGCAGCCGGACCCGGCCCGCGTCGACGTGCCCCCGCAGCCGCGCGCCGACAGCGCCGCGCGCCGGCAGGGCGTCGGCGTCCCCGCCGCCGTACGTGCGCGCGGGCGAGGTGGTGCGGATCGCCCAGGTCACCTCGGTGCCCGGCTCGGTGGCGGCCAGGTCCGCCAGGGACAGCAGGGTGTTCGCCGCGGAGTGACCGGCGCCCACGACGAGCGTGTGGCGGCCGGCGAAGCGGTCCCGGTCGGCCCCGAGCACGTCCGGCAGCGCGTGTTCGAGGTACGCGGCCACGTCGGCCTCACCCCGGGCGGGCAGGCCGGACGCGCCGAGGACGTTCGGGGTGCCCCAGGTGCCGGAGGCGTCGAGCACGGCGCGGGCCAGCAGCTCGTCACCGTCGGCGAGGCGGACCAGGAACGGCGTGGTGTCGCGGCCGGCGGTGCGCAGCCGGTCGAGGCCGAGGCGGCTGATCGCCTGGACCCGGGCGCCGTAGCGGACGTGCGGCTTGAGTTGGGGCAGCTCCGCGAGCGGCTGGAGGTACGCGCCGACCAGCTCCGCCCCGGTCGGCAGGGCCTCCGGGTCGGGGGCGATCCAGCCGGCGTCGTCGAGGATCCGGCGGGCGGCCGGGTCGATGTTGTAGCGCCAGGGCGAGAAGACCCGCACGTGGCCCCACTGGGCGACGGCGGCGCCCGGGGTGTCGCCGGCTTCCAGGACGACGAAGGGCAGGCCGCGTTCGTTCAGGTGGGCGGCTGCGGCGAGGCCGGTCGGGCCAGCGCCGACGACCACGACGGGAAGGCTGTCCAGGGCGTTCATCGGGTAACTCCTTGTCAGGTGATGGTGGGGCTGCGGCGTTCCAGCAGGATCACGTCGCGCCAGCGGTCGTGGTGGCGGCCGATCCGCTCCCGGACGCCGATGACGCGGAACCCGGCCCGCCGGTGCAGGGCCAGGCTGCCGGTGTTCTCCGGGAAGATGCCGGACTGGATGGTCCAGATGCCGGCCGCCTCGGTCGAGGTGATCAACGCGTCGAGCAACAGCCGGCCGACCCCGCGCCCCTGGGCCGCCGGGTCGACGTAGACGGAGTGCTCGACCACTCCGGCGTAGACCGGGCGGCTCGATGTCGGTGTGACGGCGACCCAGCCGAGGATGGCGTGGCTGCCGTCCACGGCCACGAAGCGGTGCGCGGTCAGCCGGGTGGCGTCGAACGCCCCCCAGGTCGGCGCGGTGGTCTCGAAGCTGGCGTCACCGCCGTCGAGGCCCGCCTGGTAGATCGTCAGGACGCGGTCGGCGTCGCCGGCGGTCATCGGGCGCGTGGTCAGGTCGGCCATCGGCGGGCTCCGTTCCGGTCTCGGACGAGGAGAGACTGTCTCGACGTCTGTCGAATCAGACAGTTGCACGCTGATTAGATGTCTGTCAACCTAGACTGATGTCGAAACAAGCGGCCGTGGACGTGCTGTGCTGTCCGCCCCTGTCCGAACGGCGTGTGCCGGCCGAGACCGCCGCCGCGCTCGCCCCCGCGTTCAAGGCCCTCGGCGACCCGGTCCGCCTGCAGCTCATGTCGATGATCGCCTCCGCCGAGGGCGGCGAGATCTGCGTCTGCGACCTCACCCCCGCGTTCGACCTGACCGGCCCGACCATCTCGCACCACCTCAGGACGCTGCGCGAGGCCGGGCTCGTCGACGCCGAGCGTCGCGGCACCTGGGTCTACTACCGCGCCCGGCCGACGGTCCTGCACCAACTCGCCGCACTGCTCACCGTCGTCCCGACCGAGGCAGGCCCCGCTCCCGCCGCCCGGTCGGAATGCTCGTGAGCACCGCCACCCGCCAGGCCGACCCGGCCGCGAGCGCCGTCGTCGGTCGCCTCTCCCGACTCGACCGGTTCCTGCCGGTCTGGATCGGGCTGGCCATGGTCGTCGGGCTGCTGCTCGGCCGCCTGATCCCCGGGCTCGACGACGCGCTGGAGGCGGTGGCGGTCGGCGGGATCTCGCTGCCGATCGCGATCGGCCTGCTGGTCATGATGTATCCGGTGCTGGCGAAGGTCCGCTACGACCGGCTCGACACCGTGACCGGCGACCGCCGCCTGCTGATCTCGTCGCTGGTCCTCAACTGGCTGGTCGGCCCGGCCGTGATGTTCGCCCTGGCCTGGGTGTTCCTGGCCGACCAGCCCGCGTACCGCACCGGGTTGATCATCGTCGGCCTCGCCCGGTGCATCGCCATGGTCGTCATCTGGAACGACCTCGCGTGCGGCGACCGCGAGGCCGCGGCGGTCCTGGTCGCGCTCAACTCCGTCTTCCAGGTCCTCGCCTTCGGCCTGCTCGGCTGGTTCTACCTGTCGGTGCTGCCCGGCTGGCTCGGGTTGCCGGGCGCCGAGTTGCGCGTCTCGGTCTGGGAGATCGCCCGCAACGTGCTCATCTTCCTCGGCATCCCGCTGCTGGCCGGTTACCTCACCCGCCGCCTCGGCGAGCGCGCCCGGGGTCGCGAGTGGTACGAATCCCGCCTCCTGCCCCGCGTCGGCCCCGCCGCCCTGTACGGGCTGCTGTTCACCATCGTGATCCTGTTCGCCCTTCAGGGCGACGCCATCATCGGCCGGCCGTTCGACGTCGCCCGTATCGCCCTGCCGCTGCTGGTGTACTTCGCGCTGATGTGGGCCGGCTCCTACGCTCTCGGCCGGGCGCTCGACCTCGGCTACGCGCGCACGACCACCCTCGCGTTCACCGCCGCCGGCAACAACTTCGAACTCGCCATCGCCGTCGCGATCGGCACCTTCGGCGTGGCCTCCGGTCAGGCGCTCGCCGGGGTCGTCGGGCCGCTGATCGAGGTGCCCGTACTGGTCGGCCTCGTCCACGTCTCGCTCTGGGCACGCCGCCGCTTCTTCACCCCACCCCTTGACCGAGAGGCGTCACGATGAGCGACAAACCCAGCGTCCTGTTCGTCTGCGTCCACAACGCCGGCCGCTCCCAGATGGCCGCCGGCTGGCTGCGCCACCTCGCCGGCGACACCGTCGAGGTCCGCTCGGCCGGCTCCGCCCCGGCCGAGACGATCAACCCCGCCGCCGTCCAGGCCATGCGCGAGGTCGGCATCGACATCACCGACCAGACCCCCACCCTCCTGGAGTACGCCACCGCGGAGTCCTCCGACGTCATCGTGACCATGGGCTGCGGCGACGCCTGCCCGGTCTTTCCCGGCAAGCGCTACGAGGACTGGAAGCTCGACGACCCGGCCGGCAGGGGCGTCGACGCCGTCCGCCCGATCCGCGACGACATCCGGACCCGGGTGGAGCAGCTCGTCGCCGACCTGGCCGCCCTCGGCTGAGCACGGACGAGGCCGACACACGCCACCGCTGGCCGACACCACGACGGGACTCACCGACGGCAACGGCGTCCACATAGATGTGATGTATCGCCTCAGCGGCACCGGTGCGGCCGGCCTGAGCCGACGTCGGCCATCGGGGTGAACATCTAATCTTCATCGGGCCCCGGCCGATGTTCACGACAACCACCCGGCCCCGGCCGGGGCGGTGCCGGCCGACGCGGCCCGCAGCGCGGCGGAGCAGGTCGACCGCCCTGCGGGAGGGTCGGCAAGCAGCGCCGGTGTCACACGGAACCCGTCGCGCCCTCGCCGCGTCGATCCGTCCATCCGGCCGGGCGGACGCCCCGGCGGGCGAGGAACGGACGCGGTCACCGGACGCCGCCAGAGAGCGTAAAACATTAGATCTATATTGGCACGAGTCGATCGATGTCGTTGACGCAGCCGATCGAGCCTCCGTATACTCCAAATGATCATCAGATCTTTAGCCTAGTCGGGCGAGGAGCGCATGCCGCAGATCACTGGCGTCACCGTCGAGGACGTCCGCTTCCCCACCTCGCTGACCGCTGACGGGTCCGACGCCATGAACAAGGACGGCGACTACTCGGCGGCCTACGTCATCCTGCACACCGACGGCCTCGACAGCGCCGGCGCACCGCTCGCCGGTCACGGCCTCACCTTCACCATCGGCCGGGGCAACGACATCGTCGTCGCGGCGGCGGTGCACCAGGCCCACCGCCTGGTGGGCCTGGACGTGACGACGATGGCCGCCGACATGGGGGCCGTCTACCGCCTGCTCACCTCCGACTCCCAGCTGCGCTGGCTCGGGCCGGAGAAGGGCGTCATCCACCTGTCGCTGGCGGCCGTGCTGAACGCGGCCTGGGATCTGGCCGCGCGACTGGCGGACAAGCCGCTGTGGCGGCTGCTCACCGACATGTCCCCCGAGCAACTCGTCGACATCGCCGACCTGCGCTACCTGTCCGACGCGCTGACCCGGGACGAGGCACTGGCCATCCTGCGCGCCAAGCAGAGCACGAAGGCCGACCGTCTGGCCGAGCTGGCGCGCACCGGCTACCCGGCCTACACCACCTCGGCGGGCTGGCTCGGCTACGGCGACGACAAGCTGCGCCGGCTGTGCCAGGAGGCCGTCGACTCCGGCTACGGCTACGTCAAGCTCAAGGTCGGCGCCGACCTCGACGACGACATCCGGCGGTGCCGGATCGCCCGGGAGATCCTCGGCCCGCACCGCAACCTGATGATCGACGCCAACCAGGTGTGGGACGTCGACCAGGCCATCGAGTGGGTCAAGGCCCTCGCCCAGTTCTCACCACTGTGGATCGAGGAACCGACCAGCCCGGACGACATCCTGGGCCACGCGGCCGTACGCCGTGCCGTCGCTCCCGTCGGCGTCGCCACCGGCGAGCACTGCCACAACCGGGTGATGTTCAAGCAGCTGTTCCAGGCCGAGGCCATCGACTTCTGCCAGTTGGACACCGGCCGGCTGGCCAGCATCAACGAGATCGTCGCCGTGCTGCTGCTCGCCGCGAAGTTCGACGTCCCGGTGTGCCCGCACGCCGGCGGTGTCGGGCTCTGTGAGATGGTCCAACACGTGTCGGTGCTCGACTACGTCGCCATCTCAGGGGATCTCACCGGCCGCGTGACCGAGTTCGTCGACCACCTGCACGAGCACTTCACCGACCCGTGTGTCGTCCGGGACACCGGCTGGGGCAGCGGTTACGTTCTGCCCAGCACGCCCGGCTACTCCACCCGGATGCACCCCGAGTCGATCGCGCGGTACCGGTTCCCCGACGGCCTCTACTGGGCCGCGACAGACCCGGCTACGGTGTCATCTCCGGAGCCGTACGTGATCGCGGGTGGGACGGCCACCCCCGCCGGCCGCTAGGAGGTGTCATGTCCCGCACCGACGAAGTGGTGAACGGCATCAAGCGGATGATCCTGGAAGGGACGTTCAAGCCCGGGGATCGGCTGCCCATCGAGAAGGACCTCGCCGAGTCCCTCGGCGTCTCGCGGGGATCGCTGCGCGAGGGGATGTCGGCGCTGTCGATCCTCGGCATCGTCAACATCCGCCAGGGCGACGGCACGTACGTCACCAACCTCGACGCGCCGCAACTGCTGGCCCCGATGGGCTTCGTCGTCGACTTCCAGGGCCAGGGCGACGGGCGGCACATCCACACCGTCCGCCGCCTGCTGGAGTGCGAGGCCGCCCGGTTGGCGGCGACCAGGATCACCGACGAGGCCCTCGCCCAGGCCGGGGAGCTGCTCGACGAGGCAGCCCGGATCGCCGGTCGGTCGCCGCAGGACCATGAGCGGATCATGGAAATCGACATCGCGTTCCACCGGATCATCGCCGCACACGCCGACAACCCGGTGCTCATCGGCCTGATCGAGGCGTTCGCCGGGCGCACCCTGCGCGGGCGACTCTGGCGGAGCCTGCACGAGGAGGGCGCGGACCGGCGTACCCACGACGAGCACGTGGCGATCCTCAAGGCCCTCCGGGCGCGCGACCCGGAGCGGGCCCGCACCCGGATGGCCAACCACCTGATCGGTGTGGAGGAGTCGCTACAGGGGTTGCCCGACGAGGGTGAGACGGGCGTCGACGCGCAGGCGCAGTGATCGCCCGCCCGCTCCGCGCGCCAACGGAACCGATGCCGGCCCCTCGCGCTCGGTCACGGGCGGGCGATCGCCCTCACCGCTCGTCCCGCTCCGCGCCGGTGCTCCCGGTCATCGCCGCGACCAGGTCGTCGGTGGTGACCTCGTCGGCACGCAGCCGCGCCGCCCGTCGGCCCAGGCGCAGCACCTCGACCCGGTCGGCGATCTCGAGCACCTGCGGCATGTTGTGGCTGACCAGCACCACCGACATGCCAGCGTCACGGGCCCGGCGGACGACGTCGAGCACCCGCCCGGTCTGCACGACGCCCAACGCCGCGGTCGGCTCGTCGAGGATGACCACGTTCGTCGCCCAGATGATCGCCCGCGCCACCGCCACGCACTGCCGCTGCCCACCGGACAGCATCGCGATCGGCGTGGTGACCCGGGGAATCCGCACACCCAGCTCGGCGAGCGCCGCGGCGGCCCCCTGCCGCATGGCGCGCTTGTCGAGAAGCCCCAGCCGGCCGAGCGGCCCGGAGCGCAGGATCTCCCGCCCGAGGTAGAGGTTGGCGGCGACGCTGAGATCGTCGGCGACCGCGAGATCCTGGTAGACGGTCTCCACTCCCGCGCGCCGGGCGTCCACCGGCGTCGCGAAGTGGACGGGACGACCGCCCACCCGGATCTCACCCTCGTCGGGCGGGTGCACACCGGACAGCGTCTTGATCAGCGTGCTCTTTCCGGCGCCGTTGTCG
>NZ_JBFAPG010000280.1:0-8444 GCF_040675595.1 Micromonospora sp. NPDC049580 | reverse complement strand
CGCTCGGCGCGTCGGCACCGACGCGCAGGCGCACTACCGGGCGGCCGTCACCGGCCCCGCGCCCACACCGGGTGCCGTCCACGGGTTCAGCGAGAGCGCTTCGGCTGCCGACGCGCCGCTGCTGAACCGGCTCCTCACCCACCCGGCTGCGACGATCCGCGCCGCGGCCGTACGCGGGCTTCGCCAGCTCGACGTCGTTGACACCGGCCGGGTCCTGCCGTTGCTGACCGATCCCGCACCGTCGGTCGTCCGCGAGGCCACCACGGCGCTCCGACCCGTCGCGGCAACCCTGCCGGCTGAGCTGCCCTGGCAGTTGCTCACCGGCGCGCGGGTGGAACTGCGGCGCGCAGGCTATCGGCTGCTCGGCACGGCACCCGTAGCCGTGCGGCTGCGTGCCGCCCTGCTCCTGGCCGTCGACCCCGATCCGGGGTTGTCCCGACGCGGTCGTGCCGACGTGACCGGGCTCGTGCGAGACGCCAGCCGTACGACCTGGCGTCGCACGCCGCTGCCCTCTCTCGACGTGACGACCGACCACCGTGCGGACCTTTCCGTGCTGGCCCGGCGCGCGGCACCCGCCCTCGGGGAGGAGGTCAGTGATCTGCTCGCCGCGTGGCTCTGGAGGTCTCGTTAGAGCGCGCTGTAGTCGGCCACGATCGGGGGTGGCCGAGGCGAACGCGGCGATCGCCGGTGTTCTCGACGCCAAGACCCTTCCGCAGCCGTTCGGCAAGGTCCGCGTCGCCCTGGTCGCCGCGCACCCGGCAGCCGCATCGGTCCGGCCTCGTCCGGCTCCGTTCGCCCTGGTGGCTCCCAACCGTGGCTCCCAGACTGTCGGCTTGGGAATGGCCGATGTCAGGCTGTCGGCTGGCCTGGGGGCCTGTCTCGGCGGTCTCTCGTGGCCCCAGCTGGCCCCTGCTGTCCTCATCCAATGGCACGCTAATGGCACGACCCGGCGGCGGAGGGTAAGTGCGCTTCAACCGAGAAACCGCGGTGCCGGTTAGCTATCCGATCGGAAAGAGGGTTGCGTGGCTGCGCGGGCATTGCCAGCAGGCAACACCGCCGACGAGAGCCGCGGTGGGAGGATGGCTGTGGCCGGACAAACATCCGGGCCAGGTGGTGTCGTCGCCCTCATCGAACTCCTTCTCCTGCAGCAGGTCGGCCAGCTCGACGACGGCATGCTCCAGGTCGTGGGCCGGACGCAGGCTTCCCAGGATGCCCTCCCGCGCTCGCCCCCGCCTACCGAAGTGCACGTGTAGGGCGTCGAGGGCGTCCAGGTCCACGCCCAGCGGCTGCACGACGGCGCCGCGCCGGGCGAAGTCTTGCGCCACCCGGCGCACCGCGCGCTCGTAACACTCGAGCGCGCCGAGCACCAGCTCGTCGTAGTCGTCGGCATCCGGCATCCCGCCAAGCTACTGCTGGGCGCCAAGCGTCGGCGTTTCGGCAACGTCCGCAAGCTGCTCGGCGGCGGGACTCCGGAGCCGCAGGCGGCCTGCCGGCAGCTGCGGTGGAGTCCCTGCGGGAGCACCTGGCTGAGCATGTCGAGGATGGCCCTGACGCGCTGATCTTCACCGGTGCGAAGGGTGCGCCGCTGCGTTCCGGCAACTTCGGGCGGGCCGTCAAATGGACCGAGACGGTCGGCTCGGTGGGCCTGGCTGGCTTCCACTTTTACGACCTGCGGCATACCGGCAACACTCTCGCCGCCGCCTCCGGGGCCAGCATGCGAGAACTAATGCACCGCCTGGGACACGCGACCATGCGGGCGGCCCTGATCTACCAACACGCCACCAGCGAGCGGGTCCGCGAGATCGCTCAGGCGATGGACCGCCGTATCGCCGGCAGTGGTCGACGCCGGCCGTGAATGGCACGCGGACGGCGCGCAAGATCCAGAGTGGGGGAGAAGCGAACGGCCCAGGTGCCGCGATCAGGCGGTCTGCCTGGGCCTTCGTGGGTGGAGCGGGCGACGGGAATCGAACCCGCACCGTCAGTTTGGAAGACTGAAGCTCTGCCATTGAGCTACGCCCGCGCTCCGCCCCGCCGGAACGGGACGCGCCGACAGCGTACCCAATGGTCGTGTCCGATGCGCAGCCGCGCCACCGCCCCGCGGCGTCGCGGGACACGCGCGTCGCGTGTCGACCGTCCAAGATCCGCACCACTTCGGGGAAATGGCGGTGTCCCGGCTCGGGGATATTCCCACATCCCCGAAGTCGTGCGGATCTTGACATCGGGCGCGGGCGCGCGCGTACAAGGTGCGGCCTTTGGGGGATATGTCCGGGTGGAGGACGCCCCGGCACCGCCTGAGGCGCGGCGACGGCATAGACTGCACGTCGCCACGGGGTGTGGCGCAGCTTGGTAGCGCACTCGCTTTGGGAGCGAGGGGCCGTGGGTTCAAATCCCGCCACCCCGACTGTCGTGCGCGTCCGGTTCGCCCCGGGCGCTGCGGGCCGGCCCCGCCGGCTCGCCTACACTCGATGGGCCAATCGAAGGCCCAGAATCAAAACCAAGATCCGTCAAGGAGTACGCCTGTGAAGAGCACCGTCGAGACTCTGAGCCCGACGCGCGTGCGGCTCGCCATCGAGGTGCCGTTCGTCGAGCTCGAGCCGAGCCTCAAGAAGGCGTACCGGGAGATCGGTTCGCAGGTCCAGGTCCCGGGCTTCCGCCGGGGCAAGGTGCCGACCGCGGTGATCGACCAGCGGGTGGGCCGGGGCACCGTCCTCAACGAGGCGGTCCAGGACGCCATCCCGGAGAACATCCTCGCCGCGGTGCGCGAGCACGACCTGAAGACGCTGGGACGTCCCGAGGTCGAGATCACCGAGTTCAACGACGGTGACTCGCTGAACTTCACCGCCGAGGTCGACGTCCGCCCGGAGATCACGCTGCCCGACGCGAGCACCATCGAGGTGACCGTCGACGAGCTGCAGATCGACGAGAGCGAGATCGACGAGCAGGTCAAGAACCTGCGCGAGCGGTTCGCCACCCTCAAGACCGTCGAGCGCGCCGCCGCCGAGGGCGACTACGTGCAGATCGACCTGAACGCCACCGTCGACGGCGAGGACGTGCCGGGCGGCCAGGCCAGCAACATCTCCCACGAGGTGGGCAGCAAGCAGCTCCTGCCGGGCCTGGACGAGGCCGTGGTCGGTCTCGCCGCCGGCGACAGCACCACCTTCACCACCCAGCTGGTCGGCGGCGACTTCGCCGGCCGGGACGCCGACGTGGCGGTGACCGTGCGCACGGTCAAGGAGAAGGAGCTGCCGGAGCTGAACGACGAGTTCGCCCAGATGGCCAGCGAGTTCGACACGATCGAGGAGCTGCGCGGCGACCTGCGGGCGCGGGTCACGCAGGGCAAGCAGGTCGAGCAGATCTACGCGGCCCGGGACAAGGCGCTGGCGCAGCTGGTCGAGGCCGCCGAGGTGCCGGCGCCGGAGGGTGTCGTCCGCGAGGAGGTCGCGAGCCGCAAGCAGGCGATGGTCGACCAGCTGGAGCGGATCGGCGCCTCGCTTGAGGAGTACCTGGCGGCCGAGGAGAAGACCGAGGAGCAGATCGACGCCGAGCTGACCGAGGCGGCGACCGAGGGCGTCAAGGTGCAGCTCCTGCTGGACACGCTGGCCGACGCCGAGGACGTGCAGGTCTCCGACGACGAGTTCGGGCACGAGATCGTGCACCGGGCGCAGCGCGCCGGGATGGCCCCGCAGCAGTACTACGACCAGCTGGTGCGCTCCGGCGCGGCCGCCGCGGTCTTCGGTGACGTGCGGCGGGGCAAGGCGCTCGCGGCCGTCATGGAGCGGATCACGATCAAGGACTCGGCCGGCAACGAGGTCACCCTGGACGCGCTGCGCGCCGCCAACGAGGCGGAGCACAACCACGAGCACTGATCGTCGGGTGCGGCCGCCGTCCGCCGCTGCGCGGTGCACGGCGGCCGAATCCTTTCCGGGGTACGCCCGGACGCCCGCGCCGCGGGTGCGCCTGACACAGCTGCGCTGAGAGCGAACAGTGCCCCGACCGGGGCTCTGCCGCCCCGTACAGCGGTTAGTGTCGGGAAAGACGGTACGGAGAGCGAAGGGCTGCCATGACCGACATGCACATCCCCAAGAAGTCGCTCCGGGCGATTGACGCGCGCGGTGGCGACTCCATTGGCAACCTCGACGACTCGGTCTACAACCGGTTGCTCAAGGAACGCATCATCTTCCTGGGCAGTGAGGTGACCGACCAGGTCGCCAACCGCATCTGCGCGCAGCTGCTGCTGCTCGCCGCGGAGGACCCGGACCGCGACATCAACCTGTGGATCAACTCGCCGGGTGGCTCGGTCTACTCCGGCATGGCGATCTACGACACCATGCAGTTCATCGACAACGACGTGTCGACCGTGGCGATGGGCATGGCTGCCTCGATGGGTCAGCTGCTGCTCTGCGCGGGCACCAAGGGCAAGCGTTACGCCCTGCCGCACGCTCGGATCATGATGCACCAGCCGTCCGGTGGTCTGGGCGGCACGGCGTCCGACATCGCCATCCAGGCGGAGCAGATGCTCTACACGAAGCGAATGTTCCAGGAGCGCGTCGCGCACCACACCGGCCAGAGCCAGTCGCAGATCGAGGCCGACTCGGACCGGGACCGTTGGTTCACCGCCCAGGAGGCCATGGACTACGGCTTCATCGACAAGGTGATCATCGGGGCCGCTCAGGTTCCGGATGGCGCCGGGACCCTGAGCTGAGGAGCTGACGATGACCGATCTGAGCTTGCCGCCCCAGTTCGCGGCCGTGCACAACCGCTACGTGCTGCCGTCGTTCGTCGAGCGCACGTCGTACGGGGTCAAGGAGTCGAACCCGTACAACAAGCTCTTCGAGGACCGGATCATCTTCCTCGGTGTCCAGGTGGACGACGCGTCGGCCAACGACGTGATGGCCCAGCTGCTGACGCTGGAGGGCACCGACCCGGACCGCGACATCATCATGTACATCAACTCGCCGGGTGGCTCGTTCACCGCGATGACGGCGATCTACGACACCATGCAGTACGTCCGTCCGGACATCTCGACGGTCTGCCTCGGGCAGGCCGCCAGCGCGGCGGCGGTGCTGCTGTCGGCGGGTACGCCGGGTAAGCGGATGGCCCTGCCGAACTCGCGGATCATCATCCATCAGCCGGCCACCGAGGGTGGCTACGGGCAGGGCTCGGACATCGAGATCCAGGCTCGGGAGATCCTGCGGATGCGGACGCAGCTGGAGGACATGCTGTCCCGCCACTGCAACCGTCCGATCGAGCAGGTCCGCAAGGACATCGACCGTGACAAGATCATGACGGCCGAGGAGTCCAAGGAGTACGGGCTGGTGGACACGATCCTGACCAGCCGCAAGAAGGGTCTGCTGGCTGCCAACGCGGCCAGCTGAGTCAGTACCGGGTCAGGGGTTGGCCGGGGCGTTGGTTCCCGGCCGACCTCTGACACACCCGTTTTGGGGGTCGGAGAATGTCCCGCCAGCGGGTAACGTCGGGTCCGTACCGCTTCGCCGGTCGGGCCGGTGTGGCGAACCAAGCCGGGCGGCGCGCAGCGTCCGCAGGTCAGGGCCGGGTCTCCGGCCGATGAGTGCAGGGAGAACGTAGGTGGCACGGATCGGTGACGGCGGCGACCTACTGAAATGCTCCTTCTGCGGCAAGTCGCAGAAGCAGGTGAAGAAGCTCATCGCGGGCCCTGGGGTCTACATCTGCGACGAGTGCATCGATCTCTGTAACGAGATCATCGAAGAGGAGCTGGCCGAGTCCGGCGAGGTGAAGTGGGAAGAGCTTCCCAAGCCGATGGAGATCTGCCAGTTCCTCGACAACTACGTCGTCGGGCAGGATCAGGCCAAGAAGGCGCTCGCGGTAGCGGTCTACAACCACTACAAGCGCATCCAGGCCGAGGCGGCCGGCGCGCCGGGCTCCGGCAGTGACGCCGTCGAGCTGGCCAAGTCCAACATCCTGCTGCTCGGGCCGACCGGGTGCGGCAAGACCCACCTGGCGCAGACGCTCGCCCGGATGTTGAACGTCCCGTTCGCCATCGCCGACGCCACCGCGCTGACCGAGGCGGGCTACGTCGGTGAGGATGTGGAGAACATCCTCCTCAAGCTCATCCAGGCCGCGGACTACGACATCAAGCGCGCCGAGACCGGCATCATCTACATCGACGAGGTCGACAAGATCGCCCGCAAGTCGGAGAATCCGTCGATCACACGGGACGTCTCCGGCGAGGGTGTGCAGCAGGCGCTGCTCAAGATGCTGGAAGGCACGGTGGCCAACGTGCCGCCGCAGGGCGGTCGTAAGCACCCGCACCAGGAGTTCATCCAGATCGACACCACAAACGTGCTGTTCATCTGTGGTGGTGCGTTCGCCGGTCTTGATCAGATCATCGAGTCCCGCACCGGCCAGGGCGGCACCGGTTTCGGCGCACGGCTCCGGTCGGTGTCCGACCGGTCGACCGATGACATCTTCAGCCAGGTCATGCCGGAAGACATGCTCAAGTTCGGCCTGATCCCCGAGTTCGTCGGCCGGCTCCCGGTGATCACCAATGTGCGCAGCCTGGACCGCAGCGCCCTGGTGCGCATCCTCACCGAGCCGCGCAACGCGCTGGTCCGGCAGTACCAGCGGCTCTTCGAGCTGGACGGGGTCGAGCTGGAGTTCGACGAGCCCGCGTTGGAGGCGATCGCCGACCAGGCGATGCTGCGGGGCACGGGTGCCCGTGGTCTGCGGGCCATCATCGAGGAGGTTCTGCTCTCCGCGATGTTCGAGGTCCCGAGCAACCCCGACGCCGCCCGGGTGCTGATCACCCGCGAGGTCGTCCTGGAGAACGTCAACCCGACAATCGTTCCGCGCGAGTTCACCGGGCGTCGGGCCCGGCGAGACCGCGAGGAGAAGTCCGCCTGATCTTCCGCGCGTCCACGCCGGCCGTTCGCTACTGACGCGGCCGGCGTGACCGTGTTCGGCGGTCCCACTCGCCCGACGGGGTGACCGTCACCATCATCAGCCGGGCCGGTTCCGCGGCGTCGTTGCGGTAGCCGTGCTCCCGGTCGGCGTGGAACTCGATCGTGTCACCGGCCCGGACGGCGTGATCCTGCCCATCGACGTGGACGACCACCGCGCCGGCGAGGACGTGCAGCACCTCGCGGGTGCCGCGCGGGTGGTCGGAGGAGCGGTGTCCTTCCCCCGGCTCCAGCCGCCAGTCCCAGAGCTCGACCAGGTCGGGCTCGCCCAGCCCGCTCAGCAGGTGGCCGGTGCCGCCGTGTTCCCCGTGCCAGAGCACGGGCGCCTCGGCCGTGGAGCTGATCCGCACCGTCCGCTCCTCGTCCGGCTCGACCAGTCGGGCGATGTTGACGCCGAACGCGTCAGCGACCCGGCACAGCGTGCCGACGCTGGGGTTGGTGCGGGCGCTCTCGATCTGCACGAGCATCGCTTTGCTCACCCCGGAGCGGCCGGCCAGTTCCTCGAAGGACCAGCCCCGGGCGGCGCGCAGTCCCCGTACCTGCCGGGCGACGGCGGCGGTCACCGCGCCCACCCGGCCACCTGTGTCGGTCATCAAACTATCCTTCACGGTCACTATTGTGGTACGACAGTGGCATGCTACCCATTCTCCTGGCCGCGGTGTCCGCGATTGCCTTCGGCACCGCCGACTTCTCCGGCGGCAAGGCGTCCCGCCGGGCGGACCCGATCGCGGTGACCGTGGTCTCCCAACTGCTGAGCGTCCCCCTGCTGGTCGCTCTGGTGCTGGTGGTGCCCGGGACCCCGAACCTCGCCGACATCGCCTGGGGGCTGCTCGCCGGGGTGGCGGGCGCTGGCGGCGTCATGCTGCTCTACCGGGCGCTCGCCGGCGGAATGATGGCCGTGGTGGCGCCGGTCACCGCGATCACCGCAGCGGTGGTGCCGATCGTCGCCGGCCTGTTCACGTCGAGCTTCCCCGGCGCGTTGGCGCTCACCGGCGCCGGCCTCGCCGTGGTGGCGATCGCCCTGGTCAGCCTGGGTGAAGGGGGCCGCGGTCCGGGCGCTCCCGCGCGGCTGGTGGGTCTGGCCCTCGCTGCCGGCGCGCTCTTCGGCGTCTTCTTCACACTGCTCGGCCAGGCCAGCGAGAGTGCCGGCATGTGGCCGGTGGCGGCGGTCCGGGCCAGCTCGATCGGCTTCGGCCTGATCCTCGCCGCCGGCACCGGGGTGCGGCTCCGGCTCGGCCGGCGGGTGCTGGGTTGGGCGGCCGTCGCCGGTCTGCTCGACAGCGCCGCCAACGCGCTCTTCATGGCCGCCGCCGCGCGGGGTCACCTCAGCATCGTGGCGGCGATCGCCGCGCTCTATCCCGCCAGCACGGTGCTGCTCGCGCTCGCCGTCGACCGGGAACGCCTGCGGCCGGTCCAGATCGCCGGCCTCGGGTTCGCCGCGGGGGCGCTGGTGCTGGCCAGCATCTGACGCTGTCCGCGCCGGCCGTCCCGGCCGTACTCTGGGCC
>NZ_JBFAPG010000279.1:0-8466 GCF_040675595.1 Micromonospora sp. NPDC049580 | reverse complement strand
GGCCGGTGCTCCCGGCCCGCGCGTACCCCCGTCAGCCCTTCACGCAGACGACCTGCTTGAGGTGCGCGACCACCTCCACCAGGTCCTCCTGCTGGGCCATCACCTCGGTGATGTCCTTGTACGCGCCGGGGATCTCGTCGACCACCCCGGCGTCCTTGCGGCACTCGACGCCGGCGGTCTGCGCGGCCAGGTCGTCGGTGCTGAGCGTCCGCTTGGCCTGCGCCCGCGACATCCGCCGGCCGGCGCCGTGTGAGGCCGAGCAGTACGCGTCCGGGTTGCCCCGGCCCCGCACGATGTACGACCCGGTGCCCATCGACCCGGGGATGATGCCCAGGTCGCCCCGGCCAGCCCGGATCGCGCCCTTGCGGGTGACCAGCACCTCCACCCCGTCGTAGCTCTCCTCGGACACGTAGTTGTGGTGGCAGGAGATGGGTTCGTCGTAGCCGACCTGCGGGAAGTGCTCACGCACCACACCGCAGAGCAGGGCCAGCATGACGGCCCGGTTGCGCCGCGCGTACTCCTGCGCCCACCACAGGTCCCGCCGGTACGCGTCCATCTCGGGCGTTCCGGCGAGGAACACCGCCAGGTCCCGGTCGGGCAGGTCGACGTTGTGCGGCAGCTTGCGGGCCACTCCGATGTGCCGTTCGGCCAGCTCCTTGCCGATGTTGCGCGACCCGGAGTGCAGCATCAGCCAGACCCGGCCCTCGTCGGCGCCGCCCTGCTCCAGGCAGACCTCGATGAAGTGGTTGCCGCCGCCGAGCGTCCCGAGCTGCCGCTGGGCCCGGGTCTCCAGCTGCGCCACCCGGCGGTCCAGGCTGGCGAACCGACTCCAGAAGTCGTCCCAGCCGGCCTGCTCCAGGCCACGGACCCGGCGCGGGTTGACCGCCTCGGTCCGCTGGGCGAAGCCGACCGGGATGGTGGCCTCGATCGCGGAACGCAGCCCGGCCAGGTCGTCCGGCAGGTCGGCGGCGGTCAGCGAGGTACGCACCGCCGACATGCCGCAGCCGATGTCGACACCGACCGCGGCCGGCGAGACGGCCTGTCGCATGGCGATCACCGAGCCGACAGTGGCGCCCTTGCCGAAGTGCACGTCGGGCATGACGGCGACGCCCTGCACCCAGGGCAGCGCGCCGATGTTGCGCAGCTGCTTCGCGGCCTGCGGCTCGATGGCGTACGGATCGGTCCAGACCCGGACGGGCGCCCGGGTACCGGCCAGGGGGGTGAAGCCCATCGTGGTCTCCTCGTGTCAGGCCGGCACCAATCGTTATTGATGACCGGAAATGATCGTGCGCCAGGATGGAACCGGCGCGAAAGCTCGTCGGATACGAAAAGGGCCGCCAACCCGCAGGGGGTGGGCGGCCACGCCTGACGCGTGTGGCGTCAGCGAGGTCGCCGCCACTGGCACCGAGCCTGGGGTCGCCCCTGCGCGGGCCGGCCGAGACAGCGGTACGACGCGCCGGGCGGCAACGCGGCACCGGCACCGCTACCTGGCCTGCGCCAGGTGGCGTCGGTGGCTGTGCGTTGCGACATGGCGTGCTCCCCGGGTGTGCTCGGCCGTACTGCGCATGACGGTAGGCGGGGCAGGAGCTGTCCGCAAAGGATATTGCGCCCGCGCGGCCGGCCGTGGTCTGGCCCCGGGGAGTCACTCTCGCGACCTGTCGAGCTGCCCCATAGATGGGGCGGTGCTTCCGCCGAGGCCAGCCGGAGGAAGCACCGCCCACGGCGGTCGCGCCGCCGCTCACGGCCGACGGTGGTCGCGGGACCGACACGTCTGCCCGCCTGCCTGCCCCGTTCGTGGGGCAGCTCGACAGGGCACGCACCAGGGGGCGTCGGGGCGGGCCGCCGAGCGACGTAGCGGGGCTCAGGTGTCGTAGCAGCCGTCCCAGGGCGGGTCGAAGCCCAGTTCGTCGGGGACGAACTCGGCGTGGTCCGCGCCGTCGTACTCCGCGGACCAGTCGACCAGGCCAAAGGCGTGCCCGTCGACCTCGACCTGGAACAGCGCGATGGCGATGTCGCCGAAGACCCGGCCGGGCAGCCCGTCGATCCATTCGAGGAGGCGGGCCTCGGCACGGGTGATCGAGGCGTCCTCGTCTTCGCTGGTGCCGGCGAACCAGATGTCCGAGTCGGTATGCACGCCGTCGGCGTCGAACCGGTGCAGCACCGCGTACCACCGCTTGTGGCGGTACCAGTCGTCTTCGGCTCCGGCACCGTCCTCAAGTGTCGCGGTGACGGAGCCGAAGAACTGGCCCTTGTCGTACCTGCCGATGTAGCGGGTGCGGTAGTCGGATTCGTACGCGATGGGCACACGATCAGGGATGGCCATGCGCGGACGCTACCGCCCGCGAGCTACGGCTGCGGCACCAGCCGGAAGGACTGCGCGGCCGTGCCGTTGCAGGTGTACTGGATGAGCTGGACGCTGTCCGCGGTGGACGCTCCCGGCACGTCCAGGCACTTGCCGCTGTTGCGGTTGACCAGCCGGTAGTAGCCGCCGCCCTCGGATTCCGCCCGCCACTGCTGGTTGTTGCCGCCGCTGTACGACCAGAGCTGGATGGGCGCCGAGTCGGCGGTCGACCGATCGGTCACGTCGAGCACCTGGGCGCTGTTGCCGCGGTTGTTGATGCGCAGGTAGCCGCCGCTGGTCGGGGCGAACTGGTACTGCTGGGCGGCGCTGCTGTTGCAGGCGTACTGCTGGATGGCGGTGCCGTTGGCGGTGCCGGCGGCCCGCGCGTCCACGCACTTGCCGCTGCCCCGGTTGACGACGGTGTGCCAGGCGGTCGGCGAGATCGGGCCGGCGGTACCCGTCGGCGTGGGCGTCGGGGTGGGCGCCGTGCCGGCGCCGGCGAGCCAGTGCAGACCGTCGATCAGCAGTTTGTTCTGCTGCGGGCTGTCGAAGGTGGAGGACAGGCCGGTGTTGGTGCTGTAGTTCATCGCGTTGTGCCCGAAGTTGACGTACAGCATCTTGTAGCGCTTGTTGCTCCACACCAGCGGGTAGTAGCCGCCGTACCAGGACTGGTTGGGGTCCGTGCCGACCGGGAAGGTGGACGGGTCGACGGAGGCCAGGATGTCGATGTCCGGGTTCTGGCGCAGGTCGTTGCTCCAGGAGTACCACTCGCTGACCGACGACGCGAAGGTCGCCGGGAGCCCCTGGGTGGCCGGGTGGGTGCGGTTGTCGGCGCGCATCGTGACGCGCGTCGGCCCCCAGGTGTTGGTCTGGAAGGAGCCGGAGCCGAGGAAGGTGTTGTAGTACCAGCTCCAGCTCGACGGGTCGGTGGTGAACGCGCTGACGTGGAAGCCCATCCACGCCCCGCCGTTCTGCATGTACTGCTGGAAGGCGGGCCGCTGCGCGGCGGGCGGAGCGTCGTCGAGGAACATGATGACCTTGTACTGGGCCAGGTTCGCGGTGTTCAGCAGACCCCAGTTGGTGGTGGCCTCCCAGGAGAAGCCGTACTGGGCGGCGGCCTGCGGGAACCAGGCGCGGGCGTCGCGGTCGAAGTCGATGTGCGCGGCGTCCCAGGTGCCGTTGTAGAAGGCCAGGACCT
Organism: Micromonospora sp. NPDC049580; assembly: GCF_040675595.1. Taxonomy (NCBI): domain Bacteria; kingdom Bacillati; phylum Actinomycetota; class Actinomycetes; order Micromonosporales; family Micromonosporaceae; genus Micromonospora; species Micromonospora sp. NPDC049580. Next base: position 4,927 of record NZ_JBFAPG010000279.1, on the reverse strand, counting down.
TGAACGTCGGCGCGGCCTGCGCGCTGCGCGCGACGCCGAGGCCGAGGCCGGCGCTCACGGCGACGACGAGGGCGACGAAAACCGACAGGATCCTTCTGGTACGGGCGGGAAGTTCTGCGATCACCTGATCGTCCCTTCGGTCGGGACGCGCGCCGCCGCGTCGACGTGAACTATCTGTTCACAAGGTTTACAGATAGACGAAAGGTTATGCGGTGCCGCCCGGTGCGTCAATCGCCGGTCGACCGATCGGGTGGGATTCCTGCGGCAGCGGGTACCCCGGCCGGATGACCAGCCCGGACGCCGTCGACGTCGACCAGCCGCTCGCCGTGGACGTGCCCGCCGCGCCGCACGACGCCAGCGGCGAGCGGGTGCCGACCCGCGACCTGGCCGGGCTCGCCCCGGCGGCGAGACCGGCACGCCGCTGGACCCCGGGCCGGGTGGTGGCCACCCCGGCCGCCCTGGACCACCCCCACGGGCAGCGGATCGTCGACCGGGTGCGGGCGCTGGGCATCGAGGTGGAACGACTGCGGTCGAACCGGCTCACCGGCGTACGCGGGCAGACCGACTCCGAGACGTACGCGCGCGCCAAGGCGACCATGGCGATCGTGGTGAGCCCGCCCTCGCGGCGTGTCCTGCAACCCATCGCCCCCAGCGCCGACTGGCGCGTCGACCTCGCCGAGGGCTGCCCCGCGCACTGTCAGTACTGCTACCTCGCCGGTTCGCTCTCCGGCCCGCCGGTGACCCGGGTGTACGCGGACCTCGACGACATCCTGGCCGGGTTGGCCCCGTACGCCGGGCGGGGAACGGTCACCAGCCGCAACGCACGCCGCGCCGACGAGGGCACCACCTTCGAGGCGTCCTGCTACACCGACCCCCTCGCACTGGAACACCTGACCGGCAGCTGGCGGCGGGCGGTGCGGCACTTCGCCGACTGGGACGCGCCCGTGCAGTTGCGCTGGACCACCAAGTACGCCGACGTGGACACCTTCGTCGGGCTGCCCCACCACTGCCGCACCCGGGTCCGGTTCAGCGTCAACTGCGCCCCGGTCAGCGAACGGTTCGAGGGCGGCACCGCGCGGGTGCCAGACCGGCTCGCCGCGCTGCGCCGGCTCGCGCTCGACGGCTACCCCGTCGGGCTGACCATCGCGCCGATCATGCCCCTGCCAAACTGGCGCGAACGCTACGGCGAGCTGCTGGACCAGGTCCGCGCGGCGGTCGACGGGGTCCCGGAGCTGGACCTGACCGCCGAGCTGATCACCCACCGGTTCACCCCGGGCAGCAAGGAGGTGCTGCTCGGCTGGTACCCGCACACCCGCCTGGAGATGGACGAGGAGTCCCGCAGCCGCAAACACGGCAGGTTCGGCGCGGTGAAGTACGTCTACCCCCGCGACACGATGGCCGAGCTGCGGAGCTGGTTCACCGACGAGCTGGCCGCCCGAGTCCCGGCCTGCCGCATCCTCTACTGGACCTGAGCCGCGGTTCGTCGACCGAACGCCGACACCGCGGGCGGTCGCGCCGAGGAGCGTGTCACCCGAGCGAGGAGCGGGCCACCGGCGCGGCGAAGTACGTGCGCGGGTGCGGGTCGTCGCGGAGGCCGTAGTGCCACCACTCGCGGTCGTAGTTGACGAACCCGGCGTCGGTCATCAGCCGCCGCAGCAACTGCCGGTTGTCCCGCGCCGTGCCGGTGATGCGGGGGTCGGCGGTGTGCGCCCGGGCGTCGAAACAGTCGAACCCGGTGCCCATGTCGATGCTGTTGTCGGCGAAGCGCCGCCCAGGCGGCGCCGTACAGGGAACCAGCGGCTGCCCGGGCACGTACGCGGGTTGGCTGGCGGGCGGCTCGTCGACGAGCGTCAGGTCCAGCGTGCTGCCCCGGCTGTGGGCGGTCGGCGCGCCGATGTAGCCGTCGGCGAAGAGCCGGTCCTTGGCCAGGTCCGGATAGAACTCGGCCTTGGTCTGCTGCTCGCCGGGGCGCTTCGACCAGGCGACGAAGTCGTCCACCGCCGGCTGCGGGCGGTAGCAGTCGTACACCTTGAGGCTGTGGCCGCCGGCCAGCGCGGCGTCCTGGACCCGGCGCAACGCCTCGGCGGCCTGACGGGTGAGCAGGCACAGCGGCTCGCGGTAGCCGGCGATCGGCCGGCCCACGAAGTTGTGCGCCGTGGCATAGCGGATGTCGGCGTGGATGCGCGGGTCGACGTCGGTAAGCACCACGAAGCCCGGCAACCCGCCGGTCGCCGACGGGGGCGGGGTCCCCGACGACGGTGGAGGGCTCGCCGACCCGGTCAGCGGGGCCGAGACCGGGGCCGTCGGGCCCGGACGCGGCTGCGGACGGGAGCAGCCGCCGAGCACCGCGACGAGCGCCAGCACGACGCCGCCACCCACCCGCACTGACCTGCGCACCCGTCCTGTCTATCAGCAGCGGTCGGTGCCGCGCGCAGGATCAACCGCCGGCCGCCGCGAGCCCGTTCAACCGCCGGCCGCCAGCGGAGCCGCATCCGCCACGGTCGGCGCCGGGTCGAGGGCTTCGACCAGGTGCGCGCCGAGGAAGCGCAGGGCCGCCTCGTCGTCGTCGATCCCGCCGGCCTCGTGGCCGTTGTACCGCCACACCGACAGCTCCGTCGCCCCGGCATGGGCGTTGTGGGCGGCGTACACCCCCGACGGCGGCACGATGTCGTCCATCAGCGCCACCGAGTAGCGAGCCGGCCGGCGGCAGCGTCGGGCGAAGTTGACGCCGTCGACGTACGACAGGGTGGTCAGCACCCGCTCCTCGGCGTCCCGGTGGATCGCCAGGTAGTCGCGGATTTCCCGGTACGGGTGGGCGTCGGTGACCACCACGGCACGCGGGATGTCACAGAGGAACGGCACGAGGGCGACCACGGCCCGCACACCGCGCGCCAACGCGCCGGCCGCGAGCGCCAGTGCGCCACCCTGGCTGTGCCCGAGCACCGCCACCCGGGTCGGGTCGACCATCGGCAGGGTCCGGGCCGCGTCCACCGCCCGGACCGCGTCGGTGATCAACCGCCGGTAGTAGTAGGTGCGGGGATCCGCGATGCCCCGCGTCGCCACGCCGGGCGCCTCCGGGCCGGCGGCGCCCAGGTCGGCGGTGACGCCCCGGCTCCAGCCCGAACCCTGCCCCCGGGTGTCCATCTGCAGATGGGCGAACCCGGCCGACGCCCAGAGCAGGTTCTCCAGCGCGTGCCCGCGCCCGCCCCCGTAGCCCACGTACTGCACGACGGTCGGCAGCGCCGTGCCGGCCCCGTGCGGCACCCGCAGCCAGGCCCGTACGGGCTGACCGGCGAACCCGGGGAACGTCACGTCGTACACGTCGATGGCTCGCAGGCCGGTCACCACGGGCTCGAGCCGGACCGGCCAGGTGGCGTCGCGGGCCTGCGCCAGGGTGTCGGCCCAGAACTCGTCGAAGTCGGCCGGGTCCCGCACCACGCCGCGGTACTCGCGTAGCTGCGCCTCGGGCAGGTCGGTGTGCATGGCGCCCCTTGTCTGTCGCGTGGCACTGAACAGGGTGCGTCCACGGCGTGGCCGACGCCGACAGCCGGGCGGCGGAGACGGGACCGTACGCCGATACGCATCCGACAAATTACCGGAACATTTCCGCAACTCAGCCGAACGCTAGAACCGACCTGGCGTGTCGTCAACCCCCGTCCGTGAGGCAAGATGGCGCGAGGAGCGGGCGTGCCGTTCCGGGACACTGGATGGACGACGCTCGCGGTCGTCTCTCCGGAGCGGTGAAGGAGACACGGGTGGACGCGGACGACGGACGCAGGGTGACCATCACCGCGATCGCACGGGAGGCCGGGGTCTCGGTGCCGACCGTGTCACGGGTGCTCAACGGCCGGTCCGATGTGGCCCCCGACACCCGGGAACGCGTCGAGGAGCTGCTGCGCCACCACGGCTACCGGCGCCGCAGCAGCCGCAGCGTCCGCCGCGCGGGCCTCGTCGACCTGGTCTTCAACGACCTGGACAGCCCCTGGGCCGTGGAGATCATCCGGGGCGTGGAGGACGTCGGGCACGCCGCCGGGGTGGGCACCGTGGTCTCCGCGATCCACCGGCAGCCCACGGCGGCCCGGCAGTGGTTGCAGAACCTGCGCACCCGCGCCACCGACGGCGTCATCTTCGTGACGTCGCACTTGAGCCCGCCCCTGCACGCGCAACTGCGCCGCCTCAACGTGCCGGTGGTGGTCGTCGACCCGGCCGGCGTGCCGGCGATGGACGTCCCGACGATCGGCGCCACCAACTGGGCCGGCGGGCTCGCCGCGACCGAGCACCTGCTGGCGGTCGGGCACCGGCGGATCGGGTTCGTGGCCGGGCCGACACACCTGCTGTGCAGCCGGGCCCGCCTCGACGGCTACCGCGCCGGGCTGGAGGCCGCCGGCGTGCCGGTGGACGACGCGCTGATCTACCCGGGCGACTTCTACCACGCCTCCGGCTTCGCCGGCGGCACCGCGCTGCTCGATCTGGCCGACCCGCCGACCGGCATCTTCGCGGCCAGCGACCAGATGGCGTTCGGCGTCTACGAGGCCATCCGCCGCCGCGGGCTGCGGGTTCCCGACGACGTCAGCGTGGTCGGGTTCGACGACCTGCCGGAAGCCCGGTGGGCGTCACCGCCGCTGACCACCGTCCGGCAGCCCCTGGTCGAGATGGGCCGGCTGGCGGTGCGGACGGTGCTGCGACTGGCCCAGGGCGAGGGCATCGACTCGCCCCGAGTGGAGCTGGCCACCGAGCTGGTCGTCCGGGACAGCACCGCCGTCCCGCCGACCGGCTGATCCCTTCCGTTCCGACGGCCCGAACCGGGTCGGATTCCGGTTCCACCTGTTCCGGTCCAGCTGCGAAAATTCCGGCCTGCCGGTCCGCCCCATAAGCGACGACCACGGACGTGGACGCTTCGCGGCGCGGTGGGCGACCGGGGCCGCCC
>NZ_JBFAPG010000278.1:0-8504 GCF_040675595.1 Micromonospora sp. NPDC049580 | reverse complement strand
AGGGCAGGAACGACAGCTCCTGCCCTTTTGCGTACGAGCAGCCGGCTCGTCCCGGGCACCGGCCCCGGGCACACCTCGTGAGCGCCTCGCGCACCATAGCCAGCGCCTGTCACTTGCGCCACGCCAGCCCCGGTTTTCGCAGGCCGTCGCAGGGTAGGGCGCTCTCGACGAGGTCGCGGGGGAGCCGCCCGCACGGTGCGAGGAAGAAGAAGTACGGGTTCGCGGGCGGTGGCGTCAGCGGGGCCAGGTGGTGAAGCGGTGGCGCACCCGGGCGACGTCGTCGGCGTCCAGGCCGTAGCGGCCGAAACGCTTGTCGGACAGCCGGTCCAGGTAACGCCCGGCGGCCCGTACGTCGGCCGGGTCCAGCGCGGGGTCGACCTGCCGGGCGAGCATCAGCAGTTGCGTCACGTCGTAGTGCTCCAGGGCCGCCGCCACGTCGATGAAGTCTCGGACCTCGCGCCGGTTGACCAACGCCGCGATCTTGTTGGCGACCAGGTCGCGCACGTCCATCACCGGGCCGAGGTCCATCACCACCGGGCTCTGCTGCCGGTCCAGCCGGGCCAGGCTGAGCCGGATCTGCCGCCCGTCGCGGCTCACCACGAAGTCCTTCATGTCCTGGCCGTACCCGTCGAACAGATCGGCGAGCTCGCTGTCCGGGTCGGCGTCGGTGACGGTGAACCCGGCCCGCTCCAGCGCCACGCGCACCCCGGCGGTGGCCGCCGCGGCAGCACCCTCGACGTCGGCGAAGAGGTCCACGTCCTCGGTCGGCCGGGCGACCAGGCCGTGCGCGGCCCAGGCCACCCCGCCACCCAGCACGAACCGGTACGGCCCGGCGGCGGTCAGCGCCACCCGGGCCACCTCCCGGTAGAACTCGTGCAGGTGTGGTGCGATCACGCCGCGCGCAGGCCGCGGTGCCGGCTCTCCCACGCGAGGCGGACGCCCCGGGGCAGGTTGAGCAACCGCCACACCCGGCGCAGTGTCCGCCCGTTGATCAGAATGCGCAGGTCGTCGGCGCTGGCGGTCTCGCGCAGCACGTTCTCGTACATCCAGAGCAGCTGGTCGGGGTCGCCGAGGTCGAAGGTGCGCTCGGCGTTCCACATCAACCGCACCGGCAGCTCGACGACGCCGCGGGTGGGGCCGGTGAGCTCGGTGAGCGTGCGCGCCACCACGGCCGGACGACCCGGGCGGGCCAGGAAGACCACGCCGGTCGCGGTGGGCGAGACGGCCTGCATGCTGTCAGGGTAACGCCCGCCGGTCCCGGTGTCGCTCAAGCGACCTTCCTCGGCCTGCGCGCACGTCCCGGCGTGGTTGAGGAGAGCTGCCGGATAACCGACGGCTCGCCCGGTTCTTCAGGGCTAGGGTGGCCGCTTCCCGGTGTCATCTGAAGGGACTCGCGGTGAGCGGTTCGTCAATGTCGTTCGAAACCGCCCGCCGTATTCTCGGCAAGCACGACGCGGGGTGGAGTGAGAAGGTCGGCACCCTGCTGGGATTGGCGGCTCTCGGCAGCGGCGGCGCTGGCGCCCTGCTGCCGGCGATCAGCGCCGCGTGGGGATGGATCGACCAGAAGAACGAGCTGGTCCAGCAGATCACGATGGCCGTCGAGCGTTTCCGTGACCGTACCCTTCGGCGCGAAGGGTCGGGAACGGCACGAACTGATCGCGGCCGCGCACACCGCGGTGGTGGCGGGCGCGTTCTTCACTGCCCTGAACGAGGTGGGCAAGGGGTACGCGAGCCTCCGTCTCACCGAGGTCGAGAAACAGAAGATGGTTCCCGGCGGTGGCGCTGTCACGCACGACACCATCGTTTCGTACCTGCTGGGGGTGGAACTGCCGCTGCCATGGGCGGGCTGTGGGTTCGAGGCCAACCTGATGGCCTCGGTGATCCCGTTCTACGAGTCGATGACGGAGCGCTGTCTGGGTTTCTTCCGGGGCCTCGCCGCCTGGGAGAAGATCGAGGTTGACCTGGGCTACCAGTTCGGGCATTTGATCCAGGCGCGCATCGTCGACAGCGCGATCAGAACCTACCGCGACGACTACCGTCGACTGGCCGGCGACGTGCCGGAATTCGGCATGTGGGCGTTGCTGGACCAGATCGGGTTCGTGGCGGCGACCCAGGAGGCCGCGCACCGCACGTCCGTGCAGTTCCAGCAACGGTCGCTCGCGCTCATGGAGCAGCTCCTCAACGACCTGCCGTACCTGCCGAACAGGCAGCACGGACCCGACCGGACGATCATGGCGCAGCGTAACCGCCATCTCCTGTCGGAGCCGATCGCCCAGGTCACCGAGATGGATCAGATGTCGGGCCTGCGGATGCCGACCACCGAATCGGGTTACGTAAATCCGCACTTCCAGTGGGCCGTCACCGACGGTCAGTCCCGCACCTGGGAGGAGGAGTGGTGGAAGCAGCAGCGGAACGGGCACCGGCTGGATCATTTTCTCGCCGCGTACTTCGCCTCGGCTTGCAGCGCGGAGCGCCCGCTGGTGATTCTCGGTCATCCGGGCGCCGGAAAGTGTGCGGTGGCGTCAGCTGTCCGACGCCAGTCAGGACGTCACCAGAGTGGTCCTCCTGGACGGTCTGGACGAACTGATGCAGGCCACCGGCGCGACCGAGTCCGGCTTCCTGCACGAGGTGCAGGAGTTCCAGGAGAAGGAGGCGTCGATCGGTTCGCCGGTCGCCGTCGTGGTGACCTCCCGTACCGTCGTCGTCAACATCGCGAACATCCCGGCCGGCTCGCTGGTGATCAAGTTGCGCGATTTCGACCGCGAGCAGGTCGACATGTGGAACGAGGTCAATCGGGAGCCGATCGCCAACGCGACGGTCAAGCCGCTCGCCGCGGATGCCGTGTGGTCGATGGGCGAGCTGGCCCGTCAGCCGCTGCTCCTGCTCATGCTGGCGATCTTCGGGGCGACGGACGACCCGCCGGTGGACGGCGCCGGTCAGGTCACGCAGGGGCAGCTCTACCAGTGGCTGCTCAACGGCTACGTGAGTCGTGAGGTCACCAAGGCGCCCCGGCCGGCGGGTCGACCGCTGGAGGGCGACGAGGCCGCCGCCCAGGCGGACCGCGAGCTGTGGCAACTCGGAATCGCGGCGTTCGCCATGTTCAACCGGGGGCAGCAGTCGGTCAGTGGCCAGGATCTGGACGCCGACCTGGCGCCGATGCTGCTGTCGTCGGCCGCGTACACCGGGAACCGGAAGCGGTTGTCCCGCCCGCTGGACCCGGCGATCCGTACGATCGCCCGGTTCTTCTTCATCCACGCGGCGGACGTCAACAGCAGTCTCGTCACCGGCAGCAGCTACGACTCCTGCACGCGACGTTCGGTGAGTACCTGATCGCCTACCACGTGTTGCATCAACTGGACGGCCTCGCGAACGCGCGGCGATACCTGCCGGTCGGGCAGGAGTGGACCGATGACCAGTTCATCCGTTCCAGCCAGGAGCGCGAGACGTTCGGCCGACTCCGGGACTACAACCCGTCCGGGCGCAACCTGCTCGGCCGGGTCGCCGCCTAGCTAGGAGGATCGTCCGGCCCGGTGATGAGTTGTCGCGCCCGCACCCGTCATACCTGCGACGGGACACGACGAGACGGGAGCATGACGTGACGAGTGCGCACACGGACGAGCAGATGGGTGGGGTCGACGAGCCGGCCTTCGTAGGGCTGGCGGGTCGGCACCGGCGGGAGCTGCACGTGCACTGCTACCGGATGCTGGGGTCGTTCGAGGATGCCGAGGACGCCGTGCAGGAGACGTTGCTGCGCGCGTGGCGGCGGCGGGAGACCTTCGCGGGGCGTTCGTCGTTCCGGGCCTGGCTGTACCGGATCGCCACGAACGCCTGCCTGGACCTGCTCGCCAGGCGCCGCCCGGAGCCGGCGACCGGCGGCGAGGTGCGGTGGTTGCAGCCGTACCCGGACCGGCTGCTCGACGAGCTGCCGGCGGGAGACGCGGACGAGCCGGAGACCGTCGCGGTCGCGCGGGAGACGATCGAGCTGGCGTACCTGGTGGCGGTCCAGCACCTCGCGCCGCGCCCCCGGGCCGTGTTGATCTTGCGGGACGTGCTGGGCTGGCCGGCGAAGGACGTCGCGGAGCTGCTCGGGGACTCCGTCAACTCGGTGAACAGCGCGCTGCAACGGGCCCGCGCCGGCATGCGCGAGCACCTGCCCGCCGAGCGGCAGGACTGGACCGGCGGCGAGGAGGACGCCGGGACGCGCGAGCTGGTGCGCCGCTTCACCGACGCGAGCGTGGCCAAGGACATCGACGCGCTCGCCGCCATGCTGCGCGACGACGTCCGCTGTTCGATGCCGCCCACTCCCGGCGTCCACGTCGGCCGCGACGCGGTGCTGAACGACTGGATCCAGGATGGGTTCGCCGACCTGGGACGCCTACGCGGCGTCCCGACCGCCGTGAACCGGCAGCCCGCCGTCGCCTTCTACCTGTGGCGGGAGTCCGAGGGCGCGTACCTGCCGCTGACCATCGACGTCCTGCGCGTCACCGGCGGGGCGGTCGCCGAGATCGTCGTCTTCCACGACGACCAGTTCGCGCGGCTCGGGCTGCCGCAGCGCCTGCCGGCGGACGGTGCCAGGTGAGCGCCGTGGCCCCGGCGTCGGGCCGGACCAGCCGTACCCACCGACTGCGCGGGCTCGCCGGTGTCGGGCTCCTCGCCACGCTGGTCGCGGTGCTGGCCACCACCGTCGCCGCCGCGCTCGCCCGGGCCGCCGGCGTCGACTTCGCGGTCCCCGCTGGTGGCGAGACGATCCCGACACCCGGGTTCGCCGTGGTGACCGGCGTCTTCTCGGTCGTGGGCATCGTCATCGCCGCCGCTCTGCTGCGGTGGAGCGTGCGCCCCGCCGCGCGATGGGTGTGGACGGCGGTGTCGCTGACCGCGACCTCGTTGGTCGCGCCCCTGCTCTGCGGGGGCAGCGCCGCCACCATCACCGCCCTTGCCGGACTGCACCTCGTTCCCGCGGCCGTGATGATCCCCGCGCTGAGATGGAGCCTGCGCACCGAGTGACGGTGCCGCGACGCCACCCTCTCGATTAGCGAAGACTCCTCATCTGACTTATGTTCGTGAGGTCGCTCGCGTGGGAGGGGGTGTCGGGGATGGGTCTGCGGACGTTCATCGAGGGCTGGCCGGTGTATCGGCAGCTCACCGGCACGGACCCGTTGGGCCGGGGCGCGGCGGCGAAGTCCGCGCGCTCGGCTGGCCTGACCGCCCGCACCGAGACCGCCGAGAGCGTGGCCCGGTCCGTCTGTCCGTACTGCGCGGTGGGGTGTGGTCAGCGGGTGTACGTCGCCGACGGTCAGGTCACGCAGATCGAGGGTGATCCGGACAGTCCGATCTCGCGAGGTCGGTTGTGTCCGAAGGGTTCGGCGAGCAAGAGTCTGGTGACCAGTCCGTTGCGGCAGACGACGGTCCGCTACCGGCGGCCGTACTCGACGCAGTGGGAAGACCTGGACCTCGACACCGCGCTCGACATGATCGCCGACCGGATCCTCGCCGCCCGCGAGCAGACCTGGGAGGACGTTGACGAGCAGGGCCGGCCGCTCAACCGGACGTTGGGGATCTCCAGTCTGGGCGGGGCGACGCTGGACAACGAGGAGAACTACCTCATCAAGAAGTTGTTCACGGCGATGGGGGCGCTGCAGATCGAGAACCAGGCCCGTATTTGACACTCCGCCACCGTCCCCGGTCTGGGGGCCAGCTTCGGTCGTGGCGGTGCGACGGATTTCCAGCAGGACATCGCCAACGCTGACGTCATCGTCATCCAGGGTTCGAACATGGCCGAGGCGCACCCGGTGGGTTTCCAGTGGGTGATGGAGGCCAAGCGTCGTGGGGCGAAGGTGTTCCATGTCGACCCGCGGTTCACGCGTACGAGCGCGGTGGCCGACGCGTACCTGCCGATCCGGGCGGGCACGGATATCGCGCTGCTCGGCGGCGTGGTGCGCTACATCCTGGACAACGAGCTGGACTTCCGCGAGTACGTGCTCGCCTACACCAACGCGGCGACGATCGTCAGCGAGCAGTTCAGCGACACCGAGGACGGCGACGGCTTCTTCTCCGGCTTCGACCCGGAGACCGGCAGCTACGTGCAGGACAGCTGGCAGTACGAGGGCCACGAGAGCTCCTCCGGCAGCGGGCACACCGCCCAGGAGCGCGACAACGCCGCGGGGTTGGCGCACGAGTCGCACGGCGCGCCGGTGGGCGGGCAGACGCAGCGGGACGAGACGCTGCAGCATCCCCGCTGCGTCTACCAGATCCTCAAGCGGCACTTCTCCCGCTACACGCCGGAGATGGTGGAGCGGGTCTGCGGCATCCCGCAGGAGAAGTTCCTCGAACTGGCCCAGGCGTGGACGGCCAACTCGGGCCGGGACCGTACCGGCATGCTGATCTACTCGGTGGGGTGGACGCAGCACAGCGTCGGCGTGCAGTACATCCGTACCGGGGCGATCATCCAGCTGCTGCTGGGCAACATGGGCCGCCCGGGTGGCGGGGTGATGGCCCTGCGCGGTCACGCCAGCATCCAGGGTTCGACGGACATCCCGACGCTGTTCAACCTGCTGCCCGGCTACCTGCCGATGCCGCACCACGCCGACCACCCGACCTTCGGCGAGTGGGTGGACAGCATCCGGCACCCCGGCCAGAAGGGCTTCTGGGGCAACGCCGAGTCGTTCGCCGCCAGCCTGCTCAAGGCGTACTGGGGTGACGCGGCGACGCCGGAGAACGACTACTGCTACGGCTACCTGCCCCGACTGACCGGTGACCACGGCACCTACCAGCAGGTGCTCAACATGATCGACGGGAAGATCAAGGGGTACTTCCTGCTCGGGCAGAACCCGGCGGTCGGCTCGGCGCACGGCCGGGCGCAGCGCCTGGGCATGGCCAACCTCGACTGGCTGGTCGTGCGGGACCTGTTCATGATCGAAAGCGCGACCTTCTGGCAGAACGGCCCCGAGGTGGCCACCGGCGAGATCGTGCCCGAGGAATGTCGCACCGAGGTGTTCTTCCTGCCGGCCGCCTCGCACGTCGAGAAGGAAGGCACGTTCACCCAGACGCAGCGGTTGTTGCAGTGGCGGGAGAAGGCCGTCGAGCCGCCGGGCGACGCCCGCTCCGAGCTGTGGTTCTTCTACCACCTCGGCCGCAAGCTGCGGGAGAAGCTGGCCGACTCGACGCTGCCGCGTGACCGTGCGCTGCTCGACCTCACCTGGGACTACCCCACGCACGGTCCGCACGCCGAGCCGAGCGCCGAGTCGGTCCTGCGGGAGATCAACGGGTACGACGTGACGACCGGCCGTCCGTTGTCCAGTTTCACCGAGGCCCGTGCGGACGGCTCCACCGCGATCGGTTGCTGGATCTACACCGGCGTGTACGCCGACGGCGTCAACCAGGCCGCCCGCCGCAAGTCCCGACACGAGCAGGACTGGGTGGCCGCCGAGTGGGGCTGGGCCTGGCCGGCGAACCGCCGCATCCTCTACAACCGCGCCTCGGCCGACCCGGCCGGCAACCCGTGGAGTGAACGCAAACGCTACGTGTGGTGGGACGCGGAGAAGGCCGAGTGGACCGGCTACGACGTGCCGGACTTCGAGAAGACCAAGCCTCCGTCGTACCGGCCGCCGGCCGGCGCGTCCGGACCGGAGGGGATCGCCGGCGACGATCCGTTCGTCATGCAGGGCGACGGCAAGGGCTGGCTCTACGCGCCCAGCGGCGTGCTGGACGGGCCGCTGCCGACGCACTACGAGCCGGTCGAGTCGCCGGTGCGCAACCCGCTCTACCGGCAGCAGGCCAACCCGACCCGCAAGTCGTACGCGCACCCGGTGAACTCGGTCAACCCGAGCCCGCCCGAGGAACACAGCCAGGTCTTCCCGTACGTGTTCACGGTCAGCAGGCTCACCGAGCACCACACCGCCGGTGGGATGAGCCGCACGGTGCGCCCACTGGCCGAGTTGCAGCCGGAGATGTTCGTCGAGGTGTCGCCTGAGTTGGCCGCCGAGGCCGGGTTGGCGCATCTGGGGTGGGCGCACCTGATCAGCGGGCGCGCGGTGATCGAGGCGAAGGTGCTGGTGACCGACCGGCTCACCCCGCTGCGGGTCGACGGTCGGATCATCCACCAGCTGTGGCTGCCGTACCACTTCGGTTACGAGGGTCTGGTGACCGGCGACTCGGCCAACGACCTGTTCGGCATCACCCTCGACCCCAACGTCCTCATCCAGGAGAGCAAGATCGGTACCTGTGACGTCCGGTCGGGCCGCCGGCCCACCGGGACGGCGTTGCTCGACCTGGTCGCCGACTACCAGCGGCGGGCCGGGATCACACCGGGCGGACACGCGCCGGCCGTCACCACCGACCAGGACGTGGAGGGGCGCGATGGCTCCTGACCCGAACAGCCTCTACGGGCCGCTCGATCCGGCGCCGGACGCCGGCTATGTGGACGCGCCGCCGCGGATGGGGTTCTTCACCGACACGAGCGTGTGTATCGGGTGCAAGGCGTGCGAGGTGGCCTGCAAGGAGTGGAA
>NZ_JBFAPG010000277.1:0-8512 GCF_040675595.1 Micromonospora sp. NPDC049580 | reverse complement strand
CGACCGAGTTGTTCGACGCCAACGGCGCGCACCTGCGCAAGATCGGCGCGGAGTACGGCACCACCACCGGCCGGGAGCGCCGGTGCGGGTGGTTCAACGGTCGCCGGCCGGTACGACGCGACGACTGTCAGGTCGGCCCGCACGGTGGGCAGGATCAGCTCCAGCAGGCCGGGGTCGTCGAGCACCTCGTCCGGGATCCCGCCCAGGTCGTGCAGCCACCGGGTCAGCGCCGCGTCGTCGAGGCGGTGCGCCGCGCCCAGCGGTGCCGCGTTGCGCGGCGGACGGGCCGCCGAGACCACCAGACGCTGCGGTACGTGGTCTCGCGCGACCAGGCGGGCGGCCACCTCGTACCCGATCAGGCCGCCCATGCTGTGGCCGAAGATCGCGAACGGCGCCGGCACCCGCTCGACGATCGCCTCGACCAGCGAGGGCACCAGTTCGTCCATCGTGCTCAGTGGCGGGTCGGCCAGCCGGCGCTCACGGCCGGGCAGCTGCGCGGTCCACACCTCCACGTCGTCGCCGAGCAGGGTGGTCCATGGCCGGTACGCGGCAGCTCCGGCACCGGCGTACGGCAGGCACACCAGCCGCAGCCGGGCGGCCGGGCGCGGCGCGACGCAGCTCAACCAGGCTGCGGCGCCGGCCGCTCGGGTGGCGGTCGTCGGCATGGATACGGGTGGTGTCGCCATGCCCGCACACGCTAGGAACGGGCCGTGACAGCGGTCTTAGCGTCGGCTGAGGGTTCGTCGCGGTGTCCGCTGCGCGCGGCCCGAGCGAGCGGTCCGCGCTCTCGGCGAGGACGGCCTCATCCAGCTCGAGCCCGCCGAGGCGACGAGCGGTGGGGATCCTAGAGTGGCCGGCGTGCCGATGAAAACCGCTGCCCTGACGACGACGCTGACGTTTCTCTTCGTCGCTGCGGTCGCCTGTGCGCCCTCGGCCCCTTCGCCGCAGCCCACGAGCGCTGATCTGACGGGAATGTGGTGCGGCTCCTCGGGCAAACCGGATTGATCTGCGCGAGGACGGGTCGGCGCGGCTGGACGCAATCTCGGACGCCTACCTCTTTCACGTCGTCAGGGATCTCCGGGTCACGTAAAGCGACGAGTACATCTGGCGCACCTACTTCGACGGCCGCCGGCCTGCTTCGGCTCAGGGCACGTGGACCTTCAGCGAATACGAGGACGAATACGACGAGGACCACGACGACGGCGACCAGTGGGTGCGACTTGACCTCGGGGAACGCAAGGCCGCGCCCACGCGTGACCAGCAATCCCCGGAGCGCTACACATTCGGCGACGGGCTGCTGGTCAGCCATGACGGCAAGGGGTTCGAGCTGTTGGCCCTCGATGGGATGCCGGACGAGGGATGGTCGAGCCGCTTCACCCCCTGCGCCGAGCGGCCGGTCGGACGATGAAGCCGCCCGGCAGTGGCTGTCGCGGTGGCTCGTCGCCCTACTGCTCGGTGGCGACCGCCGCGATGGCATAGTGCGGCCGATGGACGCCACCGTCGGGCCGCTCCAGGCGCTCGACCTCGGTGAAGCCGGCGCGCGCCAGTCGCTCGGAGATCTCGTCGACGGGCCACCGGTAGGCGGTCATGACCTTGTGGTCGAAGGCGTCCACCTCGTCGCCCGCGAAGAGGCCCAGCACCAACCTCCCGGACGGGGCCAGGGCACGCCGGAACGTGGTGAGCACGCCGTCGAGGCGCTGCGGCGGCAGGTGGATCAGCGAGTACCAGGCCAGGATGCCGGCGACCGAGTGGTCGGCGACGTCGAGGTCGTCCAGCGACCCGAGGCGGTAGCTGCCGCCGGGATGAGTCGCCCGCGCGTGGGCGATGAACTCGGGCACCACGTCCACGCCCGTGGCGTCGACGCCCAGCGAACGAAGGTGGTCGGTGAGGTGACCCGGGCCGCAGCCCAGGTCGAGCACCGGACCGGGTCGGCCCCCCAGGTGCCGGCCGATGAGGGCGAGGTCGTCGGGGTCCACCTGCTCACGCGTGCCGAACAGTTCGATGTAGAGATCCGCGACTGCGGCGTACGCCTGCCGTACCTGTTCCGTGCCCACCGCCCGACTATAGGAGCGCCGGAACGGGTCGGCCCACCGCACGCAACCCCCTGTCCAAAAGATCGTTAATGCCCGGGGGTGTGTCCGGGATGTCGCACGCGTGGACGGGACGGCTGCTGCGGGATCCGGTGGCGGGCGCCGCCGAGGCGCTGTTCTTCTTCCTGCTGCTCTGGTTGATCTGGATGTTGGCGGCCTGGGTCACCAGCCTCTACGATCCGGCGCTGCCGTTCGTCCAGGCGCTGGTCATCGTGGCTCATGTTCGGCGCGCTGGTGCTGGCCATCGGGATGCCCCACGTGTTCGGCGGCCGAGCCGTGGTGTTCGCGGGCACCTACGTCACCATCCAGCTCGGCCGGCCGCTCGCGCTCACCCTGGCGTTGCGCCGCCAACCACGACGGTTGGTGACCACCCGCATCACGATCTGGACGGCCGTCGCCGCAGTGCCCTGGCTCGTCGGCGCCGCCGTGAGCGAGCACGCCCGGCCCGCGGTCTGGGCCGGCGCCCTGGCCATCGAGTACGTGGGGTTCGCCACCGGCTGGCCGATACCCCGGCTCGGCGCCTCCCGGGTGAACCAGTGGGTGATCAACGGGGTCCACCTGGTGGAGCGCTACCAGCAGGTGTTCCTGATCGCACTCGGCGAGGCGATCCTGGTGATCGGCCTGGCCTCCAGCGCGGACCCGTTGACCCCCGCGGCGGTCGCCGCCTTCGTCATCGCGTTCGCCGTCACCGTGCTGTTCTGGCGGATCTACTTCCACCGTGCCGGACACCTGCTTCCCACGGCGATCCGTGACTCCCGGTCCCCGGCGCGACTCGGTGAGAGGGCGACCTACATCCACCTGGTGACGGTGGCCAGCGTGCTGATCACCGCAGTCGGATTCGAGCTGGTCATCGCCCACCCCGCCGACGAGGGCGCGTTGCCGCCGGCGGTCATCATGCTCGGTGGTCCGGCGCTGTTCCTCCTCGCGCAGGCCTGGGCGGAGTACGAGGTCTTCAGGCGGCGCCCCGTCCACCGGCTGGCCGGGGCGCTGGTGCTGGCCGCGGCAGTCCCGGTCGGCGCCCTGCTGCCGGGCCTGGCGGTCCTGGTCATGGCCGCCGTGGTGCTCGTCCTCGTCGGCGGGGCCGACACGCTGGTCAGCCACCTGAAAGATGCCGATGATCTGCCCTCACCCGCGTGACGGGAATCAGGGTCGCTCGGTAAAAGACCTGAGGGGAGACCGGGGCCTCACCCCCGGCGGCTGCCGTGGTGGAGCGTCGCCGTGCTGCTCGTCGGCATCGTCCTGCCGGCCGTCGACGTCGGCCATCAGCGGGTCAGGTCGGCATAGACCGCGATCTGCCAGGCGAGCACGGCCGTGGCGGCGACCTCAATGACAGATACGGCGACGAAGGCGACGCTCAGGGGCCCGTTCGCCCAGAAGACGATCAGAGCGGCGAGCGGCGGGACGACGAAGGTGCCAAGGTCGACGGCGAGTTGCAGATACTTCCTGGAGACGCGGCGGGCGTCCGAGCGGTGAGCCGTCTCCCAGCCGAAGGCGGCCTCACCTCCAGCGGTCAGCGCGACCAGGCGGGGGCTAAGGTCGGTGCGGACGTAGCGACCGATCGCGGAAATCTTTTCGTCGTTGATCAAATAAGTCCATCCGAGAACGACGCTTGCCACGGGCAGCAGGAGCAACAGGTTGGCGTGGCCCTTCACGGAGAGAGCGGCCGCGACAACCGCCGCCATCGAGCCGAGGGTGGCATAGATCAGATTGTCGCGGAACCCGATCCGGGTGCGCTGCTCCTGTTTCAGCTGCTCATACTCGGTGAGCAGCAAACCGCCGGTAGTGATCTCGCCGACCATGCACGTCCTCCCGGATCGACAGGTGATGCGCCCCATGATGCCCGAGGCCACCAAGGACGGGCGATCGGTGAATAAGTCGACAACCTTGGCCCGTCGGGCGGCGCAGACGAGCAGGTATCCAGCGATTACCCGGCATTGTTGTCGCCCTGTCGGTCGTGCTCCTTGGCCGAGCGTAGGTCTTCCCGTCAGTCGTCTGTCCATTGTCGGGTTTCGACACCGATGGACGGCACTTTCGCATCTTCACAGGCCGTGTTGGCGCTGCTAGGTTTGCCCAGGATCCGCCCCCGGCGCGTGTGGGGGAGCCGGGGGTTACACCCAATCGGACAAGGGCGGCTGTGCCTCACACCGTCCGCAACATGACTCGGGGCATCGATGACTGGTCGACAGGCGTCGATATCGGCGACGGTGTACCAGCCGACGTGGAACGAGCACCTGGCGTTGCACGTGTCCAAGCTGGTCGTGGGTTTGGCGACCAACCCGCTGAGCCGCACTGTCCAGGATGGACTTGATCGCTGGTTGGCGGCGAAGAGGTCGGCCGCCGAAGACGGCTACCGGGTCTCCGTCCCGGGTGACGCCACGATCGACCGCCTGTGGCACCGGTGGGGCGAGGTCGCCACCGGCTGGCCGAGTGAGCAGAGAGCCTGCCTCGACCTCACCAACTGCGCATTCTCCGATGTGGCAGGTCCTGCCTTTCTCATCTCGAAAATGGTCGAGCGGCACCGCCTCGGGCTGGTTACCAGAGTCCGACTTCCCGAGCAGCCAGAGATGATCAATTTCCTCCGGGAAATCAACTTCCTGGAGGCGATGACCGTCGCCACCGAGACTCCGCTGCCTCAATTGCTGACCACGCAGAGCGTGTACCGATTGACCCGGGTCGACTCCTATCCTCACCGCCGGACGGCGGCCAGACGCCCGACCCTGCCCTTCAACATCTTTCCCTTCAAGGTCCTGCCACTCGGGTCGAGCACTCGGCACGCACCGGCAGTGCGGTACGCGGCGGACTGGCTGTCGAAGCATGTGGTCGCGGCGCTCGATCGGGATCTGGACGGCCATGGCGCGCAGGTGGCCCGCAGGGTCATCCTGGAGACCCTGATCCGCGCGTCGATCGGCCACGAGAAGCGGACCGCGGTTGTCGCCGCGCACTACGGGATGCGACGTACCGGTCGCGCCCACCTGCAGATCGCCTTCTGGTGGGACGGCGCCGACGATCGATCGACCCAGGTGGCAACGGCCGATCTGCTTGACCTGGTCTTCGAGGAGGCGCAGGAAACGCTCGCCACTGCGGCGCCCACGTCCACCGCGCTCCGAGACGCCTGGCAGCCGCCGAACAATCCCACCGTGCTCGCCAGCGCGGTGATCGACATTTTCGGCGGCCAGCTCGACGCCTACGGTGCCGACGTGCACCTCGCCGTGGCCCGCGACAGCAGTGACGGCAGCGACGTCTCAGCTCTGCCACCGACGATCACCTGCGATCAGTCGCACGGTGGGACAGTGCGTGGCGACCTCGTAGTCGTGACCCTTCCGCTCAGCGACTAGTTCGGCGTCTGGCCCGATGCTGGAACGTGAACAACAGACACCACCGACCACGTTCGACCTCGTTCGCTTCGGGCTGGGTCCGGGCGAGGAACCGAACGAGCAGCAGCGAGCCTTCTACGCCTACGTGGCCCGGATCGTCGCCGGCCACACGATGCGCTACGTAGGATCCGCCGCCGCCTTTCACACCATCGACACGGCGACGGCGCTCGTCGAAACCGAGTCCATCTACGAGCCGCTCTACCGGGCGTTGATGGAGCTTCCTGACCGGGCGGATATCGGGATTCTCGACCTTTCGGTAAGCACCCGAACGGTCAACACCGAGCTGTTCCTCCGCCCGGAGGCTCTGCTGCATCTCGCCTCGGCGGTCAGCGCCGCCTGCGGCAGCGAGCAATGGGCCGCCCGCACCCTGGTCATCCTGCTCCCGACCGAGCAGGCAGAGGACATCAGGCTCCGTGAACAACTGGACGCGCGCCTGGCCTCTGGTCAGATTCACCTTCTCTCCGACGGTGGCACCGCCTCCTGGCCGGGCACCGACGAGGACGACTACCGCAGTGCCCTGGCCCGTCTACAGACCGCGTCGATCGACCTGTTCGAACGCAAACTCATCACCCGGCTCGGCTGGTTTCGTCCGCACGGCCGGCAGGGCGAGCGGAAGGTGCTACGCCACTACTTCGACGCCAGCCGGGCACAGGACGAACTCGGCCACCTGCTGGACGAGGCGATCGGCGCGGACCGCCCGGACCTGATCGTCTACCACGAGTCCGTCTCGGACTGGCTCGCCAATCCCCTGAAGGGTTCCTGCATCTCCGCCGGCTCGCTGCCGATCCGATCCTTCTCCGAAGCGATGGACACGACGCCGACGGAGGGCCCTCAACCCCGGTCGGTGCTGCTGGTCGTGCCCGTCGTCAACACCGGCGTCTCGCTGACCGAGCGGGTCACCACCCTCCATGCCCGGTTGCGTCCCGAACGACTGCGGGTCCTGTCCGTCCTCTGCGTCGGAGGCCCACAGCCACGGTTCGGTCGCCGCCGGATCGAGGGAAATGACGGCACGGAGCACGAGGTTGCATACTTCCTGTCGGTTGAACAGCGCACCGAGTCGGAAGCCGAGTGCCGCCTGGCTGTGGTGGGAGAGACCAGGCGGTACGAGGAGCGGACCAACACGCTGACCACCGCCGAGTTCTGGGATCTGGTACGAACATGCGGCGTCAAGCCTGAAGATGACGTCCCGGCTCCCCGCCGTCGCGGCTACGCCGTGGTCCCTGACGTCCCACAGATCCTCGAGCAGTACGGAAACTGGCTGGCCGACAAGCTGTGGATGTTCGTGCGTCGGTCAACCAGCACCGTGGGACAGGACATCCTGTTGGTCTGCCCCGAACGCGAACAGGGTTCCCGAAAATTGTCCAACAGCCTGTCCCTGCGTTCCGGCGCTCAGGTGGTACGAATCCCGCGCGAGGATATCGAAAGGGTGGTCAAGGGCACCGCACCGGAACAGGTCTTCGATGCCAGGGCCCCTTGGTGCCAGGAACTGGATTCCGTCGCGACGAAGGAGGTGGTCCTCATCGACGAGTTCGTCGGTAGCGGCGACACGATCAGAGCGATGGAGCGCATCGCCCGGGCGAAGGGCCTGAACGTGAAGGCCGTTTGCACACTGCTCGACTTCTCGCCCGACGCGGCCGGGCAACGGCACTCGCTCTACGGCTGGAAGCCACCCGCCTCCCAGACGGACCTCCCCGCGCAGCGCCCGGATGCGGACGGGGCAGCGGTGCGCCGGCCATGACCCGACAGCCGACCGAGAACGATGTCCTCACCCTGCTCGCCCTGCTACGGGCGGAAACCTCGGACGACGTTGCGTCGATCATGTTCGACGACCTTGTCTGGTCTGTCAGTCGCCTCGACGAGAGGTTCCGGTCGAAAGTTCTCGTCCACGCCGCGGCAATCATGGGCTCCCGCTGGCTCGAGGCGGACCGCGTGCGGGACATTTACGAACAGCTTGACAGGTGGCAGGTTGCGCGCAGCGTCGATTTTGCGCTCGTGACGGTGAAGGAGCGCGAGTTCGACGCCGCGAAGGCCGCGCTGGGCGTCGACCTTCGACGTGAGCCCGACTACTCGGTCCGCGGCGCATACTTCTTCGACGTCGAAGTGGCGCGCGACGGCCAGCCGCCGTTGAAGGGGATCATCACCAAGTGCGGGACCGCCGGCAACAGTCGGATGGCGGCCTTCCTGCACACCGTGTTCTCCGCGTACGACGTCCGGCTGTGCTGCCTGGTCGGCATGGCGGCCGGTCACAAGAAGCAGGTCCAGGTGGGCGACGTCGTGTTCGGTGACAAGGTGATCGATACCGGTGGTGGGATCTCGACGGCCCGTGGCTACGTGCCCGACCCGACCCCACTGAATCCGGATCTCCGGATCGCGCGGGAGATGACCTCGTTTCGGCCGGAGCGGCTGGATTGGCACGAACTGATTGCCAAGCAGATCGCCGCCGCGACCGCCGACCTGGACGATCTGCAGGTCCCCGAACTCTTCGACCCGGCGACCTACCGTCCACGGCTCATTCCGAAGACGATCCTCGCGAAGGACGAGTTGA
The DNA here is from genome assembly GCF_040675595.1 of Micromonospora sp. NPDC049580. Lineage (NCBI taxonomy): Bacteria > Bacillati > Actinomycetota > Actinomycetes > Micromonosporales > Micromonosporaceae > Micromonospora > Micromonospora sp. NPDC049580. Next base: position 503 of record NZ_JBFAPG010000277.1, on the reverse strand, counting down.
TAGAGGACGGGAAGGTAGGGCGGCGGGCACGGCGGTTCGGCCCGGAGCGCCGCACCGGCGCCTTGGAGATGGAGGGCGCCGGATTCGCGGTGGCCTGCGTCGAGGAAGGTGTGCCCTGGATGGTGATGCGCGGGATCGCCGACCTGGGTGAGCCCGATCGCGTGAAGGATTGGCAGTTCGTCAGCACCGTCGCGGCGGCCACCGCGGTGCGGCTCTGGTTGAAGTCCTGCCGGTTCATGCAGGACCGGGCCTAGTACGGCGGGGAAACCGTAATCTGATCTTGCCCCCGAGAGTCGCCTTGAGCTGCGGAGATAACGCTCTCACGGATGGTGCGAGAACCCTTGACGGACCGGGTATCGAGCGGCAACGATGCATGCACACCACCACCCGGCGTGATCGGCGCACGTCGTCCCGCACCCGCGAAAGGACCTACCCGTGCGCAGATCCCTGAGAGCGTGGTTCGGCGCTGCGCTGAGCGCGATCCTCGTCCTGGGCGGCGTCGT
>NZ_JBFAPG010000276.1:0-8529 GCF_040675595.1 Micromonospora sp. NPDC049580 | reverse complement strand
CCCGGCGGCGTGCCGGGGCGACGGGCGGGCGGTTCTCAGGGCTCCTGGTCGGGGCTGCGGGTGTAGACGAAGGTGGCGATGTCCAGCGCGACCGCGCGGCCCTGTCCGTCGCGGCGCACCGTGAGGATTTCGCCGTCCTGCCCACCGGCCCGACCCCGCCAGCGGTCCGGGCCCTCGGGAACGAACCGGAGGTTCGGTGCGCCGACCGGGCCGGCGTGCAGGTCGCCGGCGGCGTCCGCGTACACCTCGATGGTGGTGCCCATCCACCACCAGCGGCCGGTCAGCTCGGCGAGTTCGGCCGGCGGCGGGGCGGTGGCCGGCAGCCACGGGGTGACCGGGGCGGGTTCGGCGTCCAGCACCAGCGTGAGCAGTTGCCGGCCCAGCCCGCCGATGTGCCCGGTACGGAAACCGTAGGAGTTGGCGAAGCCGACGACAGCGGTGCGGCTGGGCCGGTGCACGGCCAGCGACGCGACGTAGCCGGGCATGGAGCCGCCGTGTCCGACGTACACCCGGTCGCCTTCCCGGAAGAGCTCCACCCCGAGGCCGTGGCCGTGTCTCCAGGACTCCTGGTCGCTGATCACCACGGGCGAGCACATCTCGGTAAGCGTCTCGGGGGCCAGCACCGACGGGTCGGGGTCGGCCAGGAACGCCGCCCAGCGGCCCAGGTCCTCGATCGTCGACCAGAGCTGCCCGGCCGGGGCCATCGCCCCGGTGTCGGTACGCGGCTCCTCGCGCAGGGTGTCGTGCCAGGGGTGCACGACGTAGCCACGGGCGAACGGCTCGCTGGCCGCGTACGTGGTGCGGCGCAGGCCCAGCGGGGTGAGGATCCGCTCGTTGAGCAGGTCGGCCCAGGGCGTCCCGGTGAGTCGTTCGAGGATGCCGCCGAGCAACCCGTACGCCAGGTTGGAGTAGTGGTAGGTGAGGTGCGGCGGGTAGGCGATCTTGTCGGGGGTGACCCCGGCGAGCAGGGTGGTGAGGTCCACGCCGGCGGCCCGTTCCCACCAGTCGCCCTCGGGTTCGCGCTGGATGCCGCTGGCGTGCGCGAGCAGTTGGCGCAGGGTGAGCGCGCCGACGCTGGTGCCGGGCAGGTGGCGCTCCACCGGGTCGTCGACGGCGAGCCGGCCCGCGTCGCGCAACTGCATGATCAGGGTCGCGGTCATGGTCTTGCTGATCGAGCCCAACCGGTACTGGAGGTCGGCGTGCGGGCGGGGGTGCGCGCCGGCGGTGGCCAGGTGCGCCAGCGTGCCGTCGCACACCACGCCCAGCACCAGCGACGGGGTGTGGCCGTCGGCCTGGGCCTGCGCGACCCGGGCGTCGATCTGCCGGGCGGTCTCGGGCAGCAGCGTCAAGGGGATCTCCTGGGGTCGGGCCGCTGGTCGGTGGCGTTTCGGCGGGCCGGAAAGGGGCCTGGTCGAGCCTACTGATCTTCGGGGGGAGGTCGCGCGTGCGTTTGCGTGTCAGGATCGTGGTGTGGACGCCGTGGTGTGGATCGTTTTGGGTGTGGTGCTGGCGGTCGCCGAGATCTTCACGACGACCCTCTTTCTCATCATGTTCGGGCTCGCCGCCTTCGCCGCCGCCGGTGCCGCCGCTCTGGGTGCGCCGGTGGCCGTGCAGGCCCTGGTCTTCGCGGTGGTGTCCGCGTTGAGCCTGGTGGTGGCGCGACCGGTGATCAAGCGGCACCGCCGTTCGGCGCTGGAGAGCGGCGAACAGCCGTTCGGCGTGGAGGCGATCGAGGGCTCCACGGCGCTGGTGCTGGAGCGGGTGGACGCCGACAGTGGCCTCGTCAAGATCGACGGGGAGCTGTGGAGTGCCCGGCCGTACGACACGACGCAGACTTTCGAGCCCGGCGAGCGGGTTCGGGTGATTAAGGTCCGGGGCGCGACCGCCCTGGTCTGGCAGGACGATGTTTCTTCCGCCGGCGACTTGCCGGAAGCGAGAGGGTGAACGGGATGACAACAGTCGGGGTGCTGGTGATCGCGGTGGCGTTGATCGCCGTGATAACGCTGGCCAAGGCGGTGCGGATCGTGCCGCAGCAGCGCCAGGACGTGGTGGAACGACTCGGCAAGTACAAGCGCACCCTCAATCCCGGCCTCAACCTGCTGGTGCCGTTCATCGACGCGGTTCGCACCAAGGTCGACATGCGGGAGCAGGTGGTCAGCTTCCCGCCGCAGCCGGTGATCACCTCGGACAACCTGGTGGTCTCGATCGACACGGTTCTGTACTTCAAGGTGGTCGACTCGGTCCGGGCGACCTACGAGATCTCCAGCTTCCTCCAGGCCATCGAGCAGTTGACAGTCACCACGTTGCGTAACGTGATCGGTTCCCTGGACCTGGAGCGGGCACTGACCAGCCGGGACGAGATCAACCGGCACCTCTCGGGCGTGCTCGACGAGACCACCGGCCGGTGGGGCATCAAGGTGACCCGGGTCGAGATCAAGGCGATCGAGCCGCCGGCCAGCATCCGCGACTCGATGGAGAAGCAGATGCGCGCCGAGCGGGACCGCCGTGCGGCGATCCTGACCGCCGAGGGCCACAAGCAGTCGGTGATCCTCACCGCCGAGGGTGACAAGCAGTCGGCGGTGTTGCGGGCCGACGGTGACCGGCAGGCCCGGATCCTGCAGGCCGAAGGTCAGGCGAAGGCGATCCGGACGGTCTTCGACGCGATCCACCAGGCGAACCCGAGCCAGAAGGTGCTCGCCTACCAGTACCTGCAGGCTCTGCCGCAGATCGCCCAGGGCAGCGCCAACAAGGTCTGGATCATCCCGGCCGAGCTGACCAAGGCCCTGGAGGGGATGGGTGGCGCGCTCGGTGGGCTGAGCCAGATGGTCGGGGACCTTCCCGCGCCGGAGGCCGCCGACCACGCGAGCCAGGTGGAGCGCGAGGCCGCGGAGGCGGCGCAGGCCGCGGCGGACGCCGCTCAGCAGATCCACGACGAGGTACGCGTCGCCGAGGCGCAGGCCACCGGCGGCAACAAGCCGCAGGGGCTGCCCGCGCCGGAGCCGGTCACCCCGGCCAGCCTGACCGAGGACCCGGCCGACCAGCGCGAGCGCGGCTGATCCGGCACGTCGGCCGGACAGGGCGAGCCTCGAACGGAGGCTCCGGCCCGCGGCCTTAATGCGAAAAATGCTCATGGGGCGCTCCGATGCCTGCCACGATCGGTCCTAGGACGGGTGGTGACCAGGCAATCGGGGCGCCCCGGCGCGTCTCGCACCGCTCGCGGACGAGCGAGGTGACGCATGAAGGATCCGGCGAATCGGATGTGGTCCTCGGCCCCGGTGCCCGGCGCGCACGACCCGGTCGCCCCACTGGGCTCCCGGAGCACCGGTGGAGGATTCGGCGTACTGCCCTTCGTGGGCGAGCCGACCCCGGGCGCCCCGGCCACGAATGCCAGCTGGGCCTGGTCGGTACGCCGGTTCGCGCGGGCCGCGGTGTGGCTGCTGCCCGCGTACGCCATTCTCTACGGCGCGGTGGCGATGGCCAGCGACGGCGGGGTGGGCAACGACCCCTATCCGGCCGACGGCCGGGCCGTGTATCTGATCGGCTGGGTGGCCGCGGTCTGGCTCGGCCTGCTCGCGCTCCTGGCCCTCACGGGCCTACTGGCCGCCACGCGCAGCCGCCGGGTGGCCGCCGCCGGCCTGCTGATCAGCATCGCCGGCACCGTGCTGATGCTGCCCTTCGCCGGGCTCGAAGAGCAGACGCCGGTCTTCGGCACCACCGCGCGCTCGCTGGTCCTGCTCGGCGCGACGTTCTACAGCGTGGGCTGGTTCCTCACCGGGTGGGCGGTGGCCCGCTCGGGCACCTTCAGCCTCGGCGACGGAATCATGCTGATCATCGCCGCACCGCTGCTGGGCCTGGGAGGTGCCCTGATCGGCTCGCTACAGACGTTCGGCGCGATCTTCGTGCTGATCGCCGGCATCGGCATCGGCTACCGCTCCGGCCGCCTGATGCCCCGCGAAACCGCCCGAGACGCCGCCAACGCCAGCCTGAGCACCCCAAACCCCTGAAGCGCCCGCGCGGGCGTCCTCCCGCTGCCGTTGATCATGATGTTATTGCCTTCGGCCTCGGCGTGTCGTGGCAATAACTTCATGATCAACGCGGGCCGGGGGCTGGGTGGGGGCTGGGCGGGGGCCGTGAAGTTGGTGACAGTTGGGAGGCGGGGGTGGTCGGTTGGCGGTTTTTGTGGCAATCCTGGGGAGCATGGCCGCCTCTCGCTCGCCGCTGTCGCGGCTGTTCACCGTGCTGCTCGCCGGCGTGCTGGCCGGGCTCGCCCTGGCCGTCGCCGCGCTCCCGGGCAACCTGCTGGTCGGGTTCGCCGCGCGCGCCGCGATCGGGTCGTACGCCGCGTTGCCGGCCTCGCTGAAGACCCCGGCCACCCCGCAGCGCTCGTACCTCTACGCCAACGACGGCAAGACGCTGCTCACCACGTTCTACGACGTGAACCGCACCGACGTCGCGCTGGCGGACGTCGCCCCGGTGATGCGGCAGGCGATCGTGGCGGCCGAGGACCGGCGGTTCTACGACCACGGCGGCGCGGACCTGCGGGGCCTGGCCCGAGCGCTGGTCGCCAACGTCAAGGGCGGCGGTACCGAGCAGGGCGGCTCCACGCTGACCATGCAGTACGTCCGCAACGTGCTCAAGACCGACCCCACCCGCACGCCGCAGGAGCGCGCCGCCGCCACCGACCCGACCGTCGGTCGCAAGCTCCAGGAGATCCGGTACGCGGGCGCGCTGGAGAAGAGCCTCGGCAAGGACGAGATCCTCAACCGGTACCTGAACATCGCCTACTTCGGCTCCGGGGCGTACGGGATCGCGGCGGCCAGCCAGCGCTACTTCGGCAAGCCGCCGGCGAACCTGACCCTCGCCGAGTCGGCGTTGCTCGCCGGCCTGGTGCAGTCCCCGGACGCGTACAGCCCGATCAGCGGCGACAAGGACGAGGCGCTGGCCCGCCGGTCGTACGTGCTGGACTCGATGGCCGCCACCGGCGCGATCACCGCCGCGCAGGCCGCGCAGGCCAAGGCGGAGCCGCTGACCCTGCACCCGACCGCGCAGCCCAACGGCTGCACCGCCGTCGCCCAGGGCCACGACGACTGGGGCTACTTCTGTGACTACCTGCGCCAGTGGTGGCTGACCCAGCCGGCCTTCGGCGCCACCACCGCCGAGCGCGAGCAGGCCCTGCGCTCGGGCGGCTACACCGTCGTCACCTCGCTCGATCCGCAGGTCCAGGCGACCGCGCAGCAGCAGGCCACCAAGGTGTACGGGTACGACAACAAGCGCGCCCTGCCGATCGCGGCCGTGCAGCCGGGCACCGGGCGGGTGCTGGCGATGGCGGTCAACCGGCACTACAGCCTCGCCGACAACCCGGCCGGGCAGGCGAACTACCCGAACACCGTCAACCCGTTGATCTCCGGTGGGGCCAGTGTCGACGGCTACCAGGCGGGTTCGACGTTCAAGCTGTTCACCATGCTCGCCGCGCTGGAGTCGGGCCGTACCCTCTCCACCGGGTTCGACGCGCCCGCCAAGCTGCCCACCCGGTACGCCGCCGAGGGGCCGGGCAGTTGCGACGGCCGCTGGTGCCCGGCGAACGCCAACCCGGACTGGATGGACGGGTACCGGATGATGTGGGACGGCTTCGGCCGTTCGGTGAACACCTACTTCGTCTGGCTGGCCGAGCAGGTCGGCCAGGACAAGGTGGTGGAGATGGCGCAGCGGCTGGGCATCACCTTCCGCGCCGACACGGACGCCGCCTTCGCCAAGGACAACGCCGCGAACTGGGGGTCGTTCACCCTGGGCGTCGCCGCCACCACCCCGCTGGACCTGGCCAACGCGTACGCCACGGTGGCCGCCGAGGGCACCTACTGCACGCCGGTGCCGGTGGTCTCGGTGACCGACGCGAAGGGCGCGACGGTGCCGGTCGGCCAGCCGTCCTGCAAGCGGGTCCTCGACGCCGACGTGGCGCGCGCCGCGACCGACGCGGCCCGCTGCCCGGTGGGCCAGCAGTCGCCGTACGGGCAGTGCAACGGCGGCACCGCCACCGGCGTGAACGACATCCTCGGCGGTCGGCCGGTGGCCGGCAAGACGGGTAGCTCGGAGGAGAACGCCACCGAGACGTTCGTCGGTTTCACCCCGCAGGTGGCCGTCGCCGGCATCGCCGCCAACCCGGACGATCCCGCCGACTCGGTGGGTTCGGCGGTGCAGAGCAAGGTGATCGACGCGGTCGCCCGGGTCATCGCCACGGCGGTGAAGGGTCAGCCGGAGATGGCGTTCGTCGCGCCGAGCCGCGAGCTGGCCGGCGAGCCCCGCCGCCCGGTGGAGCGCCCCGCCGTCCCCGAGCGCCAGCAGCCCACCCAGGGCCAGGACCCGCGCTCGGCCCTGCAACGCTGGCTCGACCGCCGCGGCTGACCCGGCGGGGTCAGCGCTCGCGGCGGCGGGGGCGGTAGCTGGCGATCGTCGCGGGGAGGCCGCGGCGGATGATGCCGGCCCAGTCGGTGTCGCCCCGTAGCACCGCCGCTGCGGTCTTGCGGGCCTGCTCGGCGGTGAAGTGCGGCGGCAGCATCAGCTCGGCCGGGTCGACCAGCGCGTTGATGACGACCGGCCGGTCGGCGGTCAGCGCGCGCTCCCAGACGCCGGGCACCTGCTCCGGCGCGTCGATGAGCTCTCCGTGCAGCCCGAGCACCTGGGCCCACTGGTGATAGCCGATGTCCGGCAGCTGCTGGCTGTCCGGGAACATCGGCGTCCCCTCGCTGGAGCGCTGTTCCCAGCTGACGAACGCCAGGTCCCGGTTGTTGAGCACCAGCACCACGAACCGCGGGTCGGCCCAGCCGCGCCAGTACTTCGCCACGGTGATCAGCTCGTTGACGCCGTTCATCTGCATCGCCCCGTCGCCGATCAGCGCGACCAGTGGCCGGTCCGGGTGGGCGAACTTGGCGCTCAGGGCGTACGGCATGGCGCCACCCATGGACAGCAGCGTGCCGGAGAGGCTGGCCAGCATCCCGGGCCGGACCTGCACGTGCCGGGAGTACCAGGCGGTCGCGGTGCCGCAGTCCACGGCGAGCATCACGTCGTCGGGGAGCCGGTCGCTGAGCGTGGTGAACAGCAGTTGCGGGTTGACCGGGTCGGCGGTCTGTGCGGCCAGGTCGCGCTGGACACGCCGCCAGGCCGAGGTGGTCTCGGCGATCTCGGCCCGCCAGGCGGTCGGCCCGGGGCCGGGGCCCAGCTCGTCCAGCAGCGCCCGCAGGGTCGGACGGGCGTCGCCGGTCAGGTTCACCTCGGTCGGGTAGCGCAGCCCGAGCTGGGTGCCGTCCAGGTCGATCTGCACCGCGCGGGCCTGACCGGGTGGCGGGTAGAACTCCGAGTACGGCATGTTGCTGCCCACGATCAGCAGCCGGTCGCAGCCGGTCATGAGCTGCCAGCTGGGCCGGGTGCCGAGCAGCCCGATCGCGCCGGTCACCCACGGCTCGCGATGGTCGACGACGGTGAAGCCGAGCAGCGCGGTTGCCACCCCGGCGCCGAGCCGGTGGGCGATCTCGCGGACCTCGTCCTGCGCGCCGAGCGCGCCCTGCCCGACCAGCATGGCCACCCGCTCGCCGCCGCGCAGCACCTCGGCGGCGCGGCGCAGGTCGGCCTGCGGCGGAATGGTCGGCGTGCTGCTCGGCACGTTGCTGGTGTGGTAGTAGCCGTGCGCGTGCGGCGGGTCCGGGATGGCCGGCTCGTCCTGCAGGTCCGACGGGAGCACCAGGGCGGTGACGGTACGCCGGGACAGCGCCGTGCGGCACGCCCGGTCGACGAGGTGACGCACCTGCGCCGGGTGGTCGAGCTGGGCCAGGAACGCCGCCGCGACGTCCTTGTAGAGGGCGAGGAGGTCGACCTCCTGGTAGTAGCCGCCGCCCTCGGCGGTCACCGCGGTGTGCCCGACGAGGGCGACCACCGGCTGGTGGTCGAGCTTGGCGTCGTACAGGCCGTTGAGCAGGTGGATGGCGCCGGGCCCGCTGGTCACCAGCGCGCAGCCCAGCGGCCCGCCGCCGTACTTGACGTGCGCGGAGGCGGCGAAGCCGGCGGTCTCCTCGTGCCGGACCTGGACGAACTGGGCGCGCTCGTTGGTGCGTTGCAGGGCGGAGGTGATGCCGTTGATGCCGTCGCCGGGATAGCCGAAGTAGCGCCGCACGCCCCAGCTGAACAGGCGGGAGACGATGTGGTCCGCGACGGTCGGTCGCCGGGGCAGCGCGCCCGCTTCGCCTGGTGCCGTGTGGTCTGCGCTCACCTGGCTGGTCCTTCCCGTCGGGTCCGGTATTCCACCGGTCGTTCCCCGTCTCGACCGGACAAAACGCCCCGTTGGGCGGCCATCCGGAGCGGGGGTCGGCCGTCCGGCAGAATCGGCGGGTGCCCGTCCACGAGATCACCGACCCCGACGACGACCGGATCGCCGACTACCGCGCGCTCACCGACGTCGAGCTGCGCACCCGCTGGGAGCCTCCGCACGGCCTGTTCATCGCCGAGGGCGAGTTGGTGCTGCGCCGGGCGCTGCGCGCCGGC
>NZ_JBFAPG010000275.1:0-8538 GCF_040675595.1 Micromonospora sp. NPDC049580 | reverse complement strand
GCACGGCCGGCGACGCTCGCGTGCTCGACACCCGCACGGGCGAAGTGCTGGCGCGCTACCAGTTCGCCACCGCCCCGACATTCGTCAACGACGTCGTCCTGACCCGCGACGCCGCGTACGTCACCGACTCCAACCGGCCGGTGCTCTACCGGCTGCCACTCGGTCGCGGTGGCGCGCTGCCGCCTGCCGACGGCTTCACGACCATCGCGCTGACCGGCGCATACGAGCAGGTCGGCACCGGCGTGAACCTCAACGGCATCGCCACCACACCGGACGGCAGGGCGCTGATCGTCGTCCAGTCCAACACGGGAACACTGTTCCGGGTCGACCCGGTGACCGGTGCGACCACCGTCGTGGCCGTGCCCGGCTACACCTTCACCAACGGTGACGGCCTGCTGCTGCTCGGCCGCACCCTCTACGTCGTGCAGAACAGCCTCAACCAGATCGCGGTGGTCACGCTGAACCGCGCCGGCACCGCCGGAACCGTCACCGGCACGATCACCGACCCGAACTTCGACGTGCCCACCACAGTTGCCAAGGCCCTCGGCCGGCTGTACCTGCCCAACGCCCGCTTCACCACGCCACCGACCCCGACCACGCCGTACACGGCCGTCGCGGTCCGCGCCCGCTGAGAAGCCCGAGGGGTACGCGCACCGCGCGTGCCCCTCGGCCGGGGATCACGACGACGTCAGGCGGCCGCTGCGGCGGCGACGCAGAACTCGTTGCCCTCCGGATCGGCCATCACCACGTGGTGCCGGTCGGCCTCCTCCAGGACACTTCCGCCGGCCCGCACGAGGCGAGCGGCCTCCGCCGTGATCCGCGCCCACCGCTCGTCGGGGGTGCCGTGACCGGGCACCCGGATGTCGATGTGCAGCCGGTTCTTCGCCGTCTTGGGCTCGGGGACGTTGAGGATGGACAGGCGGGGGCCGGTGCCGTCGGGGTCGCACAGCCACGCGCCGTCGTCGGCAACGTCGTCCTCCGGCGGATCGAACTGCGCGAGCCACTCGGCGCGGGTCGTGAAGGGTGGCGGTGGCGGCTCGTCGATGTAGCCCAGGGCCGTCTTCCAGAACGCGGCGAGTATCGGGGCGGCGGTGGAGTCGAGCGTCAGGTCAATGCTGGCTGCCATGGCGCGACCGTACGGTAGCCCTCCGACCATCCGACCGGGTTGCGGGCGTCTTCCACGGGTAGCACCGGGTCCGGCCGGAAGCGGGTGCCGACCCGTCGCACCGGTGCCATATGCTGCGCGCGTCCACACGGGGGCCACGGGGAGAAACACATGCGACGGTACGGCAGGGCAGCGCTCGCGGCTGCGTTCCTCACGGTGGCGCTGGCGGGCTGCGGCACGCCGGCCGGCACGGACGGTGACCTGTCCGACGACTGGCGACCGATGGCGGCGGCGCAGCAGTTCACTCCGAAGGCCGGCGAGTGCCACGTCATCCCCGAGGCGAGCTCGTACCTGAGCAGCTACTCCCCCGTCGACTGCGCGAAGACCCACCTGGTCGAGACGTTCCACGTCGGCACCTTCACCGGCGCCCTGGCCGCGCGCAGCACCCCACCCACGGTGGAGTCGGCGGCCATGCGTGGCGTCTTCGCCGACTGCGACACCCGGGCCAAGGAGTTCGTCGGCGGGGACTGGCGCACCGCGCGGCTCTCCGTCCAGGTCGCGCCGACCTCGCCGGACGGCTGGGCGGGTGGCAGCCGCTCCTACCGGTGCGACATCTTCGAGCTGGACGAGGTGGACGGCGCCAACGGCGACTCCGACCGGGCCATCCACCGGTCCGGGACGCTGCGCAACGCGGTCGGCAGCCGTTCGCCGCTGACGTACGGCTGCATGAACGAGGACGAGTGGGGCCGACTGCGGCCGGCCGCCTGCACGGCCGGGCACCAGTACGAGTTCGTCGGCGTCTGGACCGCCCCGGATCGCTCCTACGCCGACGCCGTGCGCGACGAGGACGCGGTCCACCCCGCATGCCGTACGCTGGTCGCCCGCTACGCCAAGGTGCCCGTCGACGCCAACCTGCGCTACCGCGCCGGCACCGCGTACCGCTTCCCCTCGCAGGAGCTGTGGGCGCGCGGCGACCGGGGCGTGCGCTGCTACTTCTGGTCCGGCGGCGCCGCCGTGAAGCGGTCGATCGCCGGCGGCGGCACGAAGGCGCTGCCGGTGGGCTGAGTCCGGCGCGCGCTCAGACCGGTCCCAACAGCGCCGCCAACGCCGCGTCACCCTGCCCGAGTTGCGTCCCACCGGGTGGTGCCACGACCAGGAAGCGCCGGCAGGCGTCGAGTTCGACGTACCACTCGGGCCCACCGCCATCCAGGGACCGGAGCACCGCGAAGCGGGACGCCGGGGTGGCACAGTCGGCCGCCGGCCGGGTGGTGGCCAGCGCCCGGAGCGCCGTCGCCTGCCGCTCGGGCGGCAGCGGCCCGCCGTACACGAAGTCACCGGCCGGTTTGCCGCCGCCCCGCTCGGACGGGGGCACCTCGTAGACGCAGAGGCGCAGCGGCCCGGCCTTCGGACTCGCGCCGGGCACGACACGTCCGGGACGTCCGAGGGTGGTCTCCACCCACACCATGTCGGACCACCGCTGCTCGCAGCCGGCGGTCTCGGCCGCCGACGATTCGACCTGCCCGACGGTACGGCTGTCGACAGTGGTCAGGCGCAGCCCGTCCAACGCCGCGCGCACCTCCGGGCGCGGCTTGCCGCAGACGTCCGTCGGCAGGTACGGCCGCAGCCACCGACCCTTGTCGTCGAGCAGCGCCAGCCAGGGCGGGACGAGCATGTCGGCCGTGCAGGCGATGTCCCCCCGACCCCGTTCCTCGTCGGCCAGTCCCAGCGCGGCGACCAGCGGGCCGATGTCGCCGGCGCGGCGCTCGGTGGCCACCTCCTCCCGGCCACCAGCGGCCCCCGGCACGACGTCGCGGCCGCACAGCACTGCAGCGACCGGGGTGAACGCCGGGTCGATCCGTCCGACGCGCGGCTCGACCCCGGCCGGCATCGGCGCCGCGGGCCCGTCCGACCCTGGCGGTACGGGCAGCACGACGCCTGCCTGCGGCGCGACCTGGGCGCAGGAGGTCCACTTCTCGACGATCTCGGCCGGGCCGGGATCGTTCGGCGTGTTGACCGTGCCCGCGCAGCCTGCCATTACCAGCCCGCACAACCCCAGGCCGAGCAGCGCCGCCACCAGTGTCGTTCCGCCCGAGCGCATCCCGCTCACCACCTCTCTACCGCCGGATGAGACGGGCGGCCGTCCGGCGGGGTTCCCGCGTGACGTCGCCGACCATGGGCGACGCCGCCCGCCGGGGCCGGCGCATCCGTCGGCATGATGGCCCGATGGCACATCTGGGACTGGTCGCGGTACTGGTACGCGAGTACGACGAGGCGATCGAGTTCTACGTGGGCGGCCTCGGCTTCGAGCTGGTGGAGGACACGGCCCGCCCGGACGGCTCGCGCTGGGTGGTGGTGCGCCCGGTGGGGGCTCGGGAGACGGCGCTGCTGCTGGCCCGACCGAGCAGCGCCGAGCAGCAGGCGCGGGTGGGCGACCAGACCGGCGGCCGGGTCGGGCTGTTCCTGCACACCGAGGACTTCGCCCGGGACCACGCCCGGATGGTCGCGGCCGGGGTGCGGTTCCTGGAGGAGCCACGGCACGAGGCGTACGGCTCGGTGGCGGTCTTCGTCGATCTGTACGGCAATCGATGGGACCTGATCCAGCCCCGCAGCGCAGAGTGACGATAAGGCGACACCATGCGCACGGTGGGTGAACGCTCACCGTGTGCCATGCTATTCTCCGATGTCGATCTCTGCCGCGCGGACCCGGACCGGGTCGTTGTCGGAAGGACAGCTCCCGATGCCGGCGACTGCCGCCCCGACCGTGCCACCGCCCGTCCTGGACAGCCCGGCCGGCGGGGCGTTGAGTCTCATCTTCACCACATTTCCGGCGCTGCTACGGCTGACGTGCGGGTTGGTCGGCGCCGCGGTGGCGCTGTCGGTGCGTACCCCGCCGGTCGAACCGGCCCTGCTGCTGCCCGGCGTGGCCGCGCTCACCGGCTGGTCGCTCTGGTACGCCGGCCGCGCGGTGCGCCACGGGATCACCCCGGCACTGGTCGCCGGTGACGTCGGGCTCACCGCGCTGGCCTGTCTGCTCATCCCTCGCCTGGTGGCGCCCGAGGTGCTGCCCGGCGAGGGCAGTTGGATCGCGGTGCTCGCCAGCACCACGGTGATCAACGCGCAGGCCACCGCACCGGCCCGCTGGTCCGTCCCGGCCGGGCTGCTGGTCACCGCCACCTACGTGGTGGGCACGCAGGCGGCCGGCAACCCCGCCGAGGCCCGGGCGCACGCCGCCACCCTGCTGGTGCAGACGGCCTGCACGGCGATGATGACGGCGGTGATGCGCCGCCGGATCGGGCGGGCCGACCGGGCGTTCGCCGAGCACCAGCGGTTGACCCGGGAGGCGTTGGTCGCCCGGGCCGCCCGGGAGGCGGAGCGCCAGCAGAATCGGGACCTGCACGACACCGTGCTCGGCACGCTGACCATGGTGGGGCTCGGCGCGGTGGCCGGCCCGTCGGCCGCGTTCCGCGACCGGTGCGCCGCCGACCTGCGTACTCTCGTCGCGTTGACCGACCTCGGCCCGGTGCCCGGCGACGGCCCGGTTCCCCTCGACGGTCGGTTGCGGACGGTGCCCGACCGGCTGCCCGAACTGGCGGTGGGCCTGGAGCTGGCCTCCTGCGCGGTGCCCGCCGGGGTGGCCGACGCGATCACCGAGAGCGCCTACGCGGCACTGTCCAACGTGGTCCGGCACGCGCCGGGCGCGCGGGCCACACTGCGGCTGACCCGCGACGCGGTCTCCGTCGTGGTCGAGGTGGTCGACGACGGCCCCGGCTTCGATCCGGACACCGTCCCCGCGCACCGGTACGGGCTGCGCGAGTCGATCCACGGTCGGATGGCGGCGGTCGGCGGGCGGGCCGAGGTGCGCTCCGCGCCCGGTGCGGGCACCCGGATCCGACTGGAGTGGCCCGGTGTCGGCTGACCTCGGCGCCTCGGCGGAGCGCACCCGCACCCGCGAGGCGCCCATCCCGGGGCCGCCGCCCGGCCCGGCCGACGGGCCCACGCCGCCCGAGCCGGCAGTGCTCGCCGCGCCGGCCGCGGTGGCGCACGCCTCCGACCGGGGTGCCCGGATCGTCGCCGTCGCCATCGCGCTGGCCTGGCATGTCGCGATCGGACTGCCGGCGGTGCTGGCGACGCGGACCCAGTTCACCGCGCCGACGGTGGTGCTCGGCGGTTGGATCCTGGTCGCCGTGACCGGGGCGGTGGCCGGCGTCCGGCTGCTGCGGGGCGCGCCGCTGCCGCCCTGGCCGCTCGCCGGGCTGCTGCTCGCCGTCGACGCGGCCGTCTTCGCCGCGGTCGGCGAACGGCAACTGTTCGCCGCCGCGAACTGGGTGTGGGGCACGCTCGGCTGGTTCTTCGTGCTGGCGCTGTGGGGTCGGCGGGTCAGCGGTCTGGTCGCGCTGCTGACCACGCACGCGTTGATCGCGCTCGCCGCCGTCCTCGCGCACGGCCCCGGCCCGGCCGACCTGGCCCGCTACACCATGTACGTCTACGGCACCTTCTCGCTGCCGGTGGCGGTCTTCGTCGGCAGCGCGGTGATCGTCGGCCTGGCCCGGGACCGGGCCGCCGCGGCTGCCACGCTGCACACGCTCTCCGCCGAGCGGGCGGCCGCCGAGCGGGGCCGGCAGGAACGCCGTGACCGGCTCGCCCTGGTCGGCGCGGCGGCCGGACGGGTGCTCGGCGAACTGGCCGCCGGCGAGATCGCCCCGGACGACCCGGAGGCGCAGCGCCGCTGCGTGCTGGCCGCGGCCCGGCTGCGCCGCCTGATCGCCGAGTCCGACGACGTGCCCGACCCGTTGCTGCACGAGCTGCGGGCCGCCGCCGACCTGGCCGAACGCAACGGGCTGCCGATCGACCTGATCGCCATCGGCACCCCACCGCCGCTGCCGGTCCAGATCCGCCGCCGGCTGGCCGACCCGCTCACCGGCCTGCTCGCCGACGCCCGGGGGTGGGCGCGTCTGACCGTGGTGTCCGGCCCCGGCGAGGTGGTGGTCAGTCTGGTCACGCCGGACCGGGAGGGGCCGGACGCGACCGGCCCTCCGCCCGGGGAGCACGAGGACGGGCCGGTGCAGCACCTCTACGAACGGGACGGGGACATCAGATGGGCGCAGACCCGGTGGTTGGGGTGACCGGTGACCGGCTGGTCGGGGTGTCGATCGTCGACGACCACCCGGTGGTCGTCGAGGGAGTGCGCGCCTGGCTCGCCAGCGAGCCGCGACTGACCGTGCTGGCCACCGGGGACGACCCGGACGAGGTGCTGCGCGCCGCGCCGGACGCCGACGTCGTCCTGCTCGACCTGCGGCTGCACGGCCGGATGGCGCTGGACAAGCTGGCCGAGTTGAGTGCCACCGGGCGACGGGTGGTGGTCTACTCGGAGCACACCGACCCGGAGACGATGCTCGCCGCGCTGGACGCCGGGGCGGTGGCTTTCCTGGCCAAGCACGAGGGCCGGGAGCACTGCGTGGCGACCGTGTTGGCCGCGGCGAGCGACCGCCCGTACGTGCCGCCGGCGCTCGCCGGCGCGATGGTCGGCGACCCGAGGCCGGACCGGCCGATGCTGTCCGACAAGGAGCGAGAGGCGCTGCTGCTCTGGTTCCAGTCGATGTCGAAGGCGTCGGTGGCCCGTCGCATGCAGATCAGCGAGCACACCGTGAAGCAGTATGTGGACCGCGCGCGGATCAAGTACACCCGGGCGGGGCGGCCGGCAGCCACAAAGGCCGCTCTGCTCGCCCGTGCGATCGAGGACGGGCTCGTCCGCCCGGAGGAGATCGGCATCTACCGGTCACAGGCGACGCACGACCGGCCGACCCCCTAACGGGCGTCATGACAGCGGCCGGCGCATCGGCGAGGCTCAACCCACAGCCAGCTGACCGGGAGGTCGTGACGATGCACGCCGACGCGTCCCCCTTTTTCATCGGCCCACACCGGTTCGACGCGCCGGACGACGACGTGGGCCCGACCCTCGACCGGCGTTACGACATGCGCCCGCTGCCCGGCGAGAAGGTGCTCGGCAGACACCGGCTGCTCGTCGCTGGCTACCTGCTCGGGCCGACCGAGACACGACGCGGCTGGCAGCTTCCCGGGCCGGTCTCGGTGACCGTCACCGACCAGCGGATCTGCTGGGTGGGCACCGGCTCGCAGCTGTCCCTGGTCGACGACGACACCCCGCGGTCCCGGCCGGCGGGGCGGCTGACCGGTCTGATGACCGGCCAGATCCGCTGGCAGTGGCCGTCCCGGCTGGAGCTTCCCCGCACCGATCCGGCGCAGCTCATGATCGTCTGCGACGCGTTGCGCACCATCCAGCAGCCGGCGCTGGCCCTCGGCGGGTCACCGGGTGAGATCATCGCGCTGGCCCGGCAGGTGCGCCGGGCGGCGGCCATGTTCCGGCTCACCCGCCCGCAACTCGTGGACCTCTCCGCACAGGAGCGCGACGTTCTGCTGCTGCGGGCCGGCCCCGCGCTGGCCGCCGGGGAAACCCGGATCACCCTGCCCGGCTCGCTGCCGGTGGAGTTCCGCTCCCGCGACGACTACTACCGCTCGGGACCGGAGCCGACCTCCTGGGACGGTTTCGCAGGCGGCGCGGCGTCCGGGCGTTGGTGAAGCCGGTCCGCGCGACCGGTCTTGATCATTCTCAGACGCTCGGGGTGCGCTCCTCGCCGACGGCGTCCAGCGCGGCGGCCTCCTCCGGCGTCGGCGCGGTGCCACCGAGGTGCGCCGGCAGCCACCAGGTGTCCTCCGGGCCGGCCGGCGCGTCCGGGTACTCGCGCTGGGCCCGCTCGACGAGCGCGCTCAGCCGGGTGGTCAGCTCGGCGGCCAGCACGTTCGGGTCCGGGAAGTCCGCCGGGTGGATCGGCTCGCCGATCAGGATGGTGATGGGTGTGTGCCGGCGGGTGAGGGTGCGCGGGCGGCCCTTCGTCCAGAGCCGCTGGGTGCCCCACAGCGCGACCGGCAGCACCGGCACCTTCGCCGAACGGGCCATCCGCACGGTGCCGCTCTTGAGTTCCTTGACCGTGAACGACCGGCTGATCGTGGCCTCCGGGAAGACGCCCACCACCTCGCCGCGCTTGAGCGCGTCGACGGCCGAGCGGAACGAGGCGGCGCCGGCCTGCCGGTCCACCGGGATGTGGCGCATGCCGCGCATCAGCGGGCCGGAGATCCGGTGCGTGAAGACCGACTGCTTGGCCATGAACCGGACGAGCCGACCCGACGCGTTCGCACCCAGCCCGGCGAAGATGAAGTCGAGGTAGCTGACGTGGTTGCTGGCCAACACCGCCCCGCCGGTGCGGGGTACGTGGTGAGCGCCCTCGATGGTGATCTTCAGGTCGAGGACCCGGAACATTGTCTTGGCGGCGGCGATAACGGGCGGGTACACGAGCTCCGGCATCCGCAGAATCTACCCTGCCCGGCTGGGGATCGCCTGGGCGGCGGCCCGGCGGCGA
>NZ_JBFAPG010000274.1:0-8546 GCF_040675595.1 Micromonospora sp. NPDC049580 | reverse complement strand
CGCCGATCGTGCTCCCCCCTTTGGTGTTTTTTTTTACGGGGGGGGGGTTGCCCCCCACGACAGTGGGCGCCGGGCTGGAGGAGATCCTGTTCATCGCGCGGCAGCGCGACCGTCGCACCGGCGAGCTGACCAAGATCGCGGTACGGATCTCGTTCGACGCCGCGGGCGGCGCGGAGCTGACCGTCGGCACGCCCCCGGTCGAGCCGGTCGAGCCGCTCGACGAGTACCGGCTGAAGGTGCTGCGGGCCAGCAGCCGCAACACGGTGTACCCGTACGAGTTGACCAGCCGACTCGGTGACTTCGTCGAGTACGACCTCGACGACGCGCACGCGCTAATTCCGGTGGACCGGCCCAAGGGGCGCAACCGCGCCGCGATCGTCGCCGGTGTCGTCACCACGCCGGCCACGCTGCATCCGGAGGGTGTCACCCGGGTCGTGCTGCTCGGCGACCCGACGAAGTCGTTGGGCGCCCTGTCCGAGCCGGAGTGCCGGCGGGTGATCGCCGCGCTGGACCTCGCGGAGCGGATGCGGGTGCCGCTGGAGTGGTGGGCGCTGTCCGCCGGCGCCCGGATCTCGATGACCTCGGGTACGGAGAACATGGACTGGGTGGCCGCCGCCCTCAAGCGGATCGTCGAGTTCACCCAGGCCGGTGGCGAGATCAACATTGTGGTGGCGGGCATCAACGTCGGCGCGCAGCCGTACTGGAACGCCGAGGCCACGATGCTCATGCACACCAAGGGCGTCCTGGTGATGACGCCGGACTCGGCGATGGTGCTCACCGGCAAGCAGTCGCTCGACTTCTCCGGCGGGGTGTCCGCCGAGGACAACTTCGGCATCGGCGGCTACGACCGGGTGATGGGGCCGAACGGGCAGGCGCAGTACTGGGCGCCGAACCTGACCGCCGCGCGGGACGTGCTGATGGCCCACTACGAGCACACGTACGTCGCGCCCGGCGAGGACGCGCCGCGGCGGGCGAGCACCACCGACCCGGTGGACCGCGACGTCTCCACGTTCCCGCACGACGTGGCGGGCAGCCCCTTCCGCACGGTCGGTGAGATCTTCTCCGCCGAGGCCAATCCGGACCGCAAGAAGCCGTTCGACATCCGGACGGTGCTGCGGGCCCTCGCCGACCAGGACCACCCGGTGTTGGAGCGGTGGGCGGGCATGGCCGACGCCGACACCGCGGTCGTGCAGGACGCCCACCTCGGCGGCATCCCGGTATGCCTGCTCGGCATCGAGTCCCGGTCGGTGCCGCGGCGCGGGTTCCCGCCCACCGACGGCCCGGACACCTACACGGCGGGCACGTTGTTCCCCCGCTCGTCGAAGAAGGCCGCGCGGGCCATCAACGCCGCCAGCGGCAACCGGCCCCTGGTCGTGCTGGCGAACCTGTCCGGCTTCGACGGCTCGCCGGAGTCGATGCGCAAGCTGCAACTGGAGTACGGCGCCGAGATCGGCCGGGCGATCGTGAACTTCCAGGGCCCGATCGTCTTCTGCGTGATCTCGCGCTACCACGGCGGCGCGTTCGTGGTGTTCTCGAAGGCGTTGAACCCGAGCATGACGGTGCTCGCGCTGGAGGGGTCGTTCGCCTCGGTGCTCGGCGGCGCTCCCGCCGCGGCGGTGGTGTTCTCCGCCGACGTCAACGCCCGTACGGCCGCCGACGAGCGGGTGCGAGCCCTGGAGGCCCGCGTCGCCGCCGCGGCCGGCACCGAGCGCGCCGCGCTGGCCGCCGAGCTCGACGAGCTGCGCACGTCGGTGCGGGCGGAGAAGCTCGGCGAGGTGGCCACGGAGTTCGACCGGGTGCACAACATCCAACGCGCCGTCGAGGTGGGCTCGGTGGACGCCGTCATCCGCGCCGCCGAGCTGCGTCCGCGCGTCATCGAGGCCATCGAGGCGCGTCTGCGCGGCTGATCAGCTGCCGATCCCGCATGGTGGGGACGGCGCCGACCCATCCCGGTCGGTGCCGTCCCCACTGCCGTTGGCAGGCCGGCCACACCGCGCACCCGTCGAAACTTTCATCCGATGACTCTCCACAGTCGCGCAGCTCACCCGACTCTTTTCCGGAAGTTTTCAGAGTTGACGAGGCCCATCGACGGCCATAATGTTTCGAACGAGTTTCCGGTGCTTCGGAGAGCGCCACCGAACCCGAGACCGCACCCCGCCCACTCATCCCCGGGCCGCACCCTCCCTTCAAAGATCGACGTTTGTCGATCATGCTCGAAAGGAAGGCAGATGAAGCCAAGACGGTGGATCAGCGCCGGCCTCGTCGCCGTCGCGACCGCTGCGGCGTTGAACGCGATGCCGGCCACCGCGAGCCGGCCGTACGACCCGACCACGCAGAGCCTCGCGACCCTCGGCCAACGTCACGGCCTGAAGATCGGCACCGCGGTGAACGCGACAGCCCTCAACGACGCCAACGACCCGCAGTACCGCCGGCTGGCCGCCTCGGAGTTCTCCTCGGTCACGGCCGAGAACGCGATGAAGTGGGAGAGCCTGGAGCCCACCCGGGGCACCTACGACTGGACGGCCGCCGACCAGCTCGTCGAGTTCGCCAAGCGCAACAGGCAGGCCGTGCGCGGCCACGTGCTGGTCTGGCACAACCAACTGCCCGCCTGGCTGACCAGCGGCGTCGCCGACGGCAGCATCTCCAAGCAGGAGCTGCGTGAGCTGCTGCGCAAGCACATCACCACGGTCGTCAACCACTACAAGGGCAAGATCTGGCAGTGGGACGTGGTCAACGAGGCGGTCAGCGACCCCTGGGACACCCCGTCGACGTTGCACTACAAGGGCTTCTGGGCGCAGAACCTCGGCCCCGACTACATCGCCGACGCGTTCCGCTGGGCCCGCGCCGCCGATCCCAACGCGCTGCTGTTCTACAACGACTACAACATCGAGGCGTTCGGCTCGGGCAACCCCGCCGACGACAAGACGCAGTTCGTCTACGACATGGCCAAGAGGCTGCGCGCGCAGGGCGTCCCGATCGACGGCGTCGGCTCGCAGGGCCACCTGGGCACCCAGTACGGCAACTACGACACCCTGCAGGTGACCGCCGCCCTCAAGCGGTTCGCCGCGCTCGGTCTGGCCACCGCGTTCACCGAGGTCGACGTCCGCAGCCAGATGACCGCAGGCGTCCAGGCCGGCAACTCCGAGGAGATCAACCCCCGGTTGCAGGCGTCGGCCGCCAACTACAGCGTGCTGATGAAGGCGTGCCTCGCGGTACGCACCTGCCTGTCGTACACCGTCTGGGGTTTCAGTGACAAGTACTCGTGGGTGCCGGACTGGTTCAACGACCCGCCCGAGGGTCTGGCCACCATCTACGACGAGAACTACCAGCCCAAGCGGGCGTACCAGGAGCTGAAGTCGGACCTGATCTTCGCCGGCCCGCCGTACGTCCTGCCGCGTATCGCGCCCAGGCCGCACCGCTGAACCGGCACGGGTCGTGCGGGGTCCACCCTCCCCGCACGGCCCGTGTCAGCGCGGCACGGCCAGGTCGTCCTCCGGCAGGAGCGGGCGCATGAACGTCCGCTCGTAGCGCACCACACAACCCGACTCGTCGCGGATCGCGTCGGCCGCGACGAACTCCGGGTCGTCGCCGAACCGTGCGCGGTACCGCTCGTACGCCGCCAGGCTCTCGAAGCTGAACAACGCCTCGGCCCGGTCGCTGGCACCCTCGGCGGGCAGGAAGTAGCCGTGGTGCACGCCGCCGTGGCGGGCCACGAGCCGCATCCATGCGCGGGCGAACCGTTCGAACGCGTCGATCTGCGCGGGGTCGATGGTGTAGTGCACAACGCACGTGATCATTGATCCACCATAGGGCTCGCGCCGGGCCCTGCCGCGCGACGGCCGGCAGTAGGATCACGGGCACCTCGGCGAAGACTGTCGCCTGCCCTGCCGGAGCCCGCATGTCGACAGATCCGCCCGGCGACACCACCCGAATCCGAGGCGCGCTCCTCGGCCGCCGTGGCGCCGGCCCGTATCGCGCGATCCGCCGAGCGCTCGCCGCCGGCTGCCTCATCGCCGTCGCCGGGGTGCCGGCCCAATCGCCGGTGGCCGGGGCTCCCGCGCCCACGACGGTCCGGGTGCTGCAGATGAACCTCTGCAACAGCGGTCGCGCCGGCTGCTGGACCGGGCGGGCGTTGACCAGGGCCGCCGAGGTGATCAGGGCCGAACGACCAGCCCTGGTCACCCTCAACGAGATCTGCCGGGACGACGTGCCCACCCTGGAGGCGATGTTCGCGGCCACCCACCGCGGCGCGGCGGTCGTGTCCGCCTTCCAGGCCGCCGGCGACCGCCCCAGCGGCGCCGACACCCGATGCCGCACCGGCAAGGCGTACGGCTTCGGGTTGCTGACCGGGCTGCCGGCGGCCGGCAGCCGGTACGCCGTGCACAGTGGAATCCACCCCACACAGGACGTCGCGGACCCCGAGGAACGACCCTGGCTCTGCGTCCACGTCGGCGGCGCCCTCAACGCCTGCACCACCCACCTGGCGGCGACCAGCCGCGCCGTCGCGCTCACCCAGTGCGGCCACCTGCTCGACGAGATCCTGCCCGCCATCGCGCGAAGCACCGGGTACGCGCCCACCGTGCTCAGCGGCGACCTCAACCTCCGCCTCGGCGACGACCCCGACGTACGGTCCTGCACGCCGCCCGGTTACCTGCGCGTCGGCGACGGCGCGGTGCAGCACATCCTGACGAGCACCGACATCGTGCTCTGCTGCACCCGGTCGGTGGGCATGGGCGGGGCGACCGACCACCCCGCCCTGCTGGCCACCCTCGTCATCGAGAACACACGGCCGACCCGCCGCTGACGACAGCCGCCGGCGGGTGCGGTAGGCAGAACAGTTCCTGCGGTGCTTCTCGTCGGAGGGTCGTGCCATGCTGCCGCTCATCTCAGAGCAGGGAGCACAGGGCATGGTCACGGTGATCGTTCGGGATGAGACAGCGACCGGCAGAGCGATCGAGAGCTGGCCGTTGGCGGGCCTGCCGGAGCGCATCTCGGCGCGGGAACTGGTCCGGCTGCGGGTGCGCGAGGAGGTGGCGCGGTTCAACGCCCAGCAGCCGCGGCACTTCCGGGGCCTGGTCCAGCCGACCGACACGGAGGCGACGCTGAACGGCTACCGGGTCACCCCGGGCAGGCGACTCGACTGGGTGGCGCAGGCGGATCGCGCCTGCGCCGCGTTCGCCCGTAACGGTTTCCTGCTGTTGGTCGGCGACCGCCAGATCGAGGACCTCGACGAGGAGATCGACCTGCGTACCGACCCGGACGTGGCGTTCGTCCGGCTCGTCGCGTTGGTGGGTGGCTGACATGGGCGACTGGACGGCGCTGCTGCCCCACCTGAGCGATGCGGACCGGCGACAGGTGGAGACCGGTGTCGCCGAGGCCGACGAACGGATCCGGGCGGTGTTGAGGATCGCGAGCACGTACTTCTGGGGTTCCTCGGTGACCAGCGTGCCGGAGTGGGCCACCGTCGAGTCGTGGCCAGCCGAGGAGCGTCGCCGCGCCGCCCTGGCCGTGCACCGGGAGTCGGCGAGCGGCTCGATCCCCACCGCGCTGAACGACGTCGTACGCAGCCTCGCCGCCGAGGACGTCCCGTTCACGCGGGCGGACCTGGTGTGGTGCCTGGACGTCCTCGCTCGCGGCGCCGGCTTCGACAACGGCGCCGACCTGGAGCTGCCCGCCCTGATCGCTCCGCGCCTGCCGGCCGCCGAGCTGGCCGACCTGGTGCCGGCGCTGTCCGCCCTGGTCAGTGAGCTGGTCGACGACTACTTCATCGCGGCGGGGCCCCGCCGACGTGCCGTGACGCTGCTCGGGCGGGCCATCGACCGGGCCACCGGCAGTCGCCTGCCGTCGTCGCTGTTGCACGGCGGGGACACCTTC
The DNA here is from genome assembly GCF_040675595.1 of Micromonospora sp. NPDC049580. Lineage (NCBI taxonomy): Bacteria > Bacillati > Actinomycetota > Actinomycetes > Micromonosporales > Micromonosporaceae > Micromonospora > Micromonospora sp. NPDC049580. Next base: position 2,672 of record NZ_JBFAPG010000274.1, on the reverse strand, counting down.
GGGCCAGCCGTACGCGCCGACCTAGGCGCCGACCTCGTCGCGCCGGGGGTGCCGGAATTGCTGGAGCACTGCGCCGCGCTGGACAAACCGGCGGCGACCGCGAAGTGGCTGCGCCGCCTCGACGAACTGCTCGCGGCCGCGCACGGCGGCCGGCAGGTCGTACGCCGGCTGCTCGACGCGTTCACCGCCCACGGCCGGACCGTCCACGACGACTCGGACCGCCTCCTGCGCGGGCTGGTCTGGGCGCTGTCGCGCGAGCGCGACGAAAGAGCGACGGACCTGCTGGCACGGGTCACCGCCGGTGCGGCGGCAGCGCCGCGCCAGGCAGCCGGGTTCCCGTACGCCCCGCGCACGGCGATCGTGGCGGTACGACTGCTGGCCGACCGCGACGGCGACGTGCCGCTGCGCACGCTGGCCCGCCTGGCGGTGACGGTCCGGAACAAGGCCGTGCGGAGCCGGGTCCAGGCCGCGCTGACCGAGCTCGGCGCGCGACGCGGGTGGACGCTCAGCGAGGTCATGGAGCTGACAGTCGACGACCACGGGCTCGGGCCCGACGGGTGCCTGCGCACAGCCGTCGGCCCGTACGAGGCGACGGCCGAGATCGTGGGCGACCGGGCACGCCTGGTCTTCGCCCGCGACGGCGTCGCGCTCAAGGGCGTCCCGGCCCAGGTCAAGCAGGCGCACGGCGACGAGCTCACGCACCTGCGGGACGTCGTCAAGCGGATCGGCGCGACCCTGGTCAGCGAGCGCCAGCGGGTGGAGGGGCTGCTGTCGGAGGAGCGCACCTGGTCGTACCCGGACTGGTCGTCGCGCTTCCTCGACCACCCGGTCACGGCGACCTACGGGCGGCGCCTGCTGTGGGAGACCAGCACCGACGGCCAGCGCTGGACGGCCGGCCTGCCCCGACGGGACGGCGACGGGTGGACGATCGTCGACCGGGACGGCCGGTCCCTCACGCACGGGTCGGTCCGGCTGTGGCATCCCGTCCGCGCGAGCACTGCCGAGGTGCTGGCGTGGCGTGGGCACCTGGTCGCCGCCAGCCTGACGCAGCCGTTCAAGCAGGTCTTCCGGGAGGTCTACCCGCGCACGCCGGCCGAGGAGAAGACGCACACCTACTCCAACCGGTTCGCCGGGCACATCCTGCGCTACCGGCAGGCCAACGCCCTGCTGCGCGCCCGTGGCTGGCAGGCCGGCTACCTCGGCACCTGGGACGGCGGGTACGACAGCGAGGCCACGAAGGTCTTCGGCGGCGGGGCGTGGCGGGCGTCCTTCCACCACGCGCTGGTCGACAACCCGGATCCACACCACTACGACGTCGAGTACTGCTCCACCGACCAGGTGCGCTTCGCCCGACACGACGGGACGACCTGGCTGCCCGCGCCGATCATCGACGTGCCACCGCTGGTGTTCAGCGAAGCCATGCGCGACGTGGACCTGTTCGTCGGCGTCACCTCGATCGCCACCGACCCGCAGTGGGCCGATCGCGGCGAGGACCGGTTCTCCGCCTACTGGCAGCGCACGGCGGTCGCGGAGCTGACCCCGTCGGCGCAGGTACGCCGGGACGCGCTCGCGCGGCTGCTGCCCCGGATGGCCATCGCCGACCGGGTGGACCTCACGGACCGGTATCTGCGGGTCCGAGGGACCCTGCGCGCGTACCGGATCCACCTCGGGTCGGGCAACGTCATGATGGAGCCCGACGACGCGTACCTGTGCATCGTCGCCGCGCGCGCACAGACCGGGCGTCTGCACCTGCCGTTCGACGACGACCCCATGCTGTCCACGATCCTGTCCAAGGCGATCATGCTGGCCGCCGACGACCGGATCACCGACCCCACCGTGCTGAGCCAACTGCGACCCGTCGAGGTCGACTGATGCCGACCGAGAGAGTGGACTACCGGCGCATAGCGAACGAGATCGCCGGAAAGATCAAGTCCGGAGAGCTTGCGCCGGGCGAGAAGCTACCGTCCACACGGGAGCTTGCCGAGCAGCACGCCGTGCACATCTCCACCATCAACCGGGTCATGACCATCCTCAAGGACCGCGGGTTGGTTGAGGGACATCCCGGTAAAGGTGTCTACGTAGCCGAGGGATGAGCTCAGGCCGGCCGGGGTCAGGGCAGCAGGACGACGTGCAGACGGCGCGGGCCGTGCACCCCCTCCACCCGGATCAACTCGATGTCGCTGGTGGCCGACGGCCCACTGATCCAGGTCAGCGGGCGGTGCGGCGTCAGTCGGGCCAGGGCCTCGGGCACGGTGGCCACCACCTGGTCGGCGCGGAGGACGCACACGTGCCGGTCCGGTAGGAGGCTGAGCACCCGGCGGCCCTGGTCGGGCGAGCCGTCGAGGACGATCGTTCCGGTCTGGGCGATGGCGACGGCGGCGGCGGTGACGACGGCGTCCGCGGCGCCGATCCGCGCGTGGTCGAGGCCGTCGTCGGTCAGCGTGGTCACCGTCGGCGGCAGCCAGGCAGGCGGCAGACCCGGCGGTACGACGACGGTGCCCCCCGCCGGCAGGAGGTCGGCGATCGTGTCGGCGACGGCGGCCTCGGCGACCCGGTGCACGTGCGCCCGGTAGTCGGTCAGCCGCTGCGCCAACTGGTCGAGGTCGACGGCGTCGGCCTGCCGGTAGTCGCGGGGCGCCGGCGCCGGCGCGGGGCTGCCGGTGGCGAGCGCG
>NZ_JBFAPG010000273.1:0-8559 GCF_040675595.1 Micromonospora sp. NPDC049580 | reverse complement strand
ACCTCCCGGTCGACCCGATCGAGCCGGCGCTGCCAGCCGTGCTGACCGAGCCGGCGGCGCCGGTGGAGCCCGCGTTGCCTGCGGCGCTGGTCGAGCCGGCGCTGGCCGTCGACGTGCCGGCGGCGGTCGACGCGCCGACGGTGGACGATCTGCCGAAGACCGCCGGGCGACCGACGGCACCGACGGCCGGGCCACCGCAGGCCGGCGGTAACCACTCGGGCGGTGGCCGCAGCCAACGGGCCGGCCAGCCCCGCCGGTACGCCTTCCGCCGGAGCTGACCGACCCGACCCGTCGGGGCGGTGGCACCAATGTCGGTGATGTGGTGGCCTGCGCAGTGCAGGAGACCACCGCATCACCGAGGTGGTGCGGATCGTCTCGACTGGCTGAGCGGCCCGCTCAGCCGATCAGCGGGCGGAAGGTGCCGAGGAGCACGCTTGTGGTCAGGGCTGCTCCGGCCAGCGCGGCCGCCCCGGCGATCAGCAGCGCGTCGGCGAGGCCGAAGCGCTGGCGTCGGGCGACGGTACGGGGTGTGTCGCCGTCGAAGCCGCGCGCGTCCATGGCGACGGCCAGCCGGGTGCCCCGGCGGATCGCCCCGACCAGCAGCGCGAACGCCGTGGACGCGAACAGCCGCAGCTTCGCCACCGGGTTGCGTCCGGCGTCGACGCCGCGTGCCCGCCGGGCCATGCTGATCATCTGCCATTCCTGACCGAGCAGCGGCACCAGCCGGAACGCGGCCAGCGACCCGACGGCGAACCGCGCCGGCGCCTTCGCGTTCTGGATCAGCGCGTCCGCCAGGTCGGTCGGGTCGGTGGTGGCGAAGACGATCACGCCGGGCAGGGCCACCGCGAAGACCCGCAGCACCAGGCCGAGAGCGGTGCGCAGCACGCCGGTGCTCACCAGCACCGGCCCGGCGTCCAGCAGGATCCGGCCGGACTGGTCGGCGGCGAAGAGCACCAGGGTGACCAGGATGCCGGCGGCGCTGAGCAGCAGGGGCAGGGCCCGCCGGGCCAGCATCCGGTAGCGGACGCCGAACAGCGGCAGGACGGCCAGTTCGACCGCGATGGCGATCGCCGGCGCCACCGGGTCGAGCGTCGCCAGCAGGGTGAACGAGAAGACCAGCGCGGCGGCCACCTTCGCCACCGGGTTGCGCCGGGCCAGCGGGGCGCCGGGCGCGGCGATCGGCTCGATGCTGATCACCGGGCGCCGTCCGGTGCCCGCTGGAGGGTGACCGTGCGATCGGCGAGCGCGGCGACGAAGTCGAGGTCGTGGGTGACCGTGACCACGCCGTGCCCGGCGTCCCGCAGGTCGGCGAAGAGGTCGACCAGCTCCCGCCAGGTCCGCCGGTCCTGCCCGAAGGTCGGTTCGTCGCAGATCAGCAGGCGGGGCGCCGTGGCCAGGGCCGTCGCCACGCTCAGTCGCCGCGCCTCCCCACCGGAGAGGGTGTACGGGTTGGCGGCCGCGAGTCGGGTCAGCCGCAGCCGGTCCAGCAGCCCCGCGGCGGTCTCCCGGACGGCAGCCTCGGGTTGACCCGTCCGGCGTGGCCCCAGCGCCAGCTCGTCGAAGACGGTGCCGGTGACGAACTGGTGCTCCGGGTCCTGGAAGACCGACCCGATCCGTCGGGCCAGCGCGGGCGCTCGCCAGCGGTGCGGGGGAGCGCGGTGGTCGGCGCCGGCCAACTCGGCCGAGGCGGTGACGCGGCCGGCGCCCGGTTTGAGCAGGCCGCCGAGCAGCAGCGCCAGGGTGGACTTGCCGGCGCCGTTGGGTCCGCGTACGGCGAGTGCCTCTCCGGCGCGTACCGCCAGGTCGGTGGGGCCCAGCCGGGGCGGCAGGCCGAGCCGGTCGGCGGTGAGCAGCAGGTCGCCGGGGGCCGCGGTGGCCGTGCGGGGCGCGATGGGGTGACCGGGCACCCAGACGCCCTCGGCGGCGAGGGCAGCGCCGTGCGCGGCGAAGACCGCCTCGGGCGTCCCGTCCGCGCGGACCCCGCCGCCGGGCTCCAGGACGACCACCCGGTCGACCAGTGGCAGCGCCTCGGCGACCCGGTGTTCGACCAGGATCACTGTGGTGTCGGCGTCCAGCGCGCCCGCCACCGCGCCCCGGACCAGGGCGGCCCCGTCCGGGTCGAGGTTGGCGGTCGGCTCGTCGAGCAGCAGCAGGCCGGGCCGCAGGGCAAGCGCGCCGGCCAGGGCCAGGCGTTGCTGCTCGCCGCCGGAGAGCGCGGCAGTGCTGCGGTCGCGAGGGTACGGGAAACCGACCCGCCGCAGCGCTTCGTCGACCCGGGGCCAGATCTCGTCCGTCGGCACGCCCCGGTTCTCCAGCCCGAACGCGACATCGTCGCCGCTGCGCGCCATCACCAGCTGGGTCTGCGGGTCCTGGAAGACGATGCCGACCCGTTCCCGCGCCTTACGGGGGTCGAGCCCGTCGATCTCGACGGTGCCCTCCTGCTCACCGGAATCCTCGGGCAGCAGCCCGGCCAGCGCGGTGAGCAGGGTGCTCTTACCGGCCCCCGAGGGCCCGAGCAGCAGCACCCGTTCTCCGGCCTCGACCCGCAGATCCACCCCGCGCACAGCCCAGGCCCGCCGCCCGGCATGCCGCCACCCGAACCCCCGCAGCAGTACCCCGCCCACCCAACACCCCCTCCCTGCCACTCCCTGCCACTCCCGGCCGTCCTCCCGCCGTCTCCCCGCCGTCTCCCCGCCGGTGATCAAGAGGTTTGCGTCAGAATTCCGGCTTCCGTTGACGCAAACCTCTTGATCACGGGGACAGTCGCGCCCTCAGATGAGGGCGCGGTTTCGGCCTACCGGGAAGCGGTCCAGCGCGCCGGTGTTGGCCAGGGCGCGGGTGAGCAGCCAGCCGCCCACGCCAGCGATGATCGTGGCGCTGACGATGGTGAGCAGGGCGTACGGGATGCGGTAGTCGCCCAGCGCGTAGTCGACGTTCCAGACGAAGAAGTCGAACAGCGCCGCGCTGAGACCGGTCAGCGCGCCGGCCAGCACGGCGGTCGGCAGCCGGTACGACCGGTACCGGAAAGCGGCGAACGCCAGCTCGGCCCCGATGCCCTGCACGATGCCCTGGGGGATCACCGTGCCGGCCCACTGGCTGCCCAGCAGCGCGGAGACGACCGCGGCCACCGTTTCGCAGTAGAGCGCGGCGCCGGGCTTGCGGATGACCAGGCCGCCGACGACGGCCGGCAGCAGCCAGACGCCGTAGATCAGCGTCTGCGCGGGCGGGAAGAAGGCGAACGCGCCCTCGGTGGCGCTCCAGACCAGGCCCCAGGCCCAGAAGATGACGCCGAAGGCGACCGCGATCACCGAGGCGACCACGATGTCGATGGTGCGCCAACGGCTGGTGGTGTTGTCCATGCTGTGCTCCCAGTTCAGTGGAACGAACCAGGAGAAGACGCACGCCGCGCGCCCGGTGGCACCGGACTCACGGCGCGGCTGGAGGTCGACCGAACTCCCTGCGCTGGCATTACCCAGATCAGGTTCGAGGGTCTGCGGGCGTGCCCGCACTCTCAGCGCTGTGCGCTCCCCTGTCGGATGTGAAGTTGTCTCGGTGACGCTAGCACCGACCAGGGGTAACGGCCCAGCAGGGCATTCGGCCGCCCGCGCATCAGGGCCGGCGCTCGGCCGGCTGGGTAGGCTGCCGATCATGCAGGTCGACGCGCGAGGTCTCACGTTCGAGATAGGCACCGGCGGCCCGGCCGACGGCATTCCCGTCCTCCTGCTGCACGGCTTCCCGCAGCACAGCGGCGAGTGGGACGACGTCGTGCCGGCACTGCACGCCGCCGGGCTGCGCACGTACGCGCTGGACCAGCGGGGCTACTCGCCGGGTGCCCGGCCGGAGGCGGTGGTCGCGTACCGGATTCCGGAACTGGTCGCCGACGTGGTGGCGGTGCTCGACGCGCTCGATGTGGACGCCGTCCACCTGGTCGGCCACGACTGGGGCGCGATCGTGGCCTGGGCGGTGGCCGCCGCGCACCCCGAGCGGGTCCGTACGTTGACCGCGGTGTCCGTGCCGCATCCGGCGGCCATGGCGCACGCTCTCGCCACCGACGGCCAGCAGAAGGCGCGCTCGTCGTACATCGCGCTGTTCCGCAAGCCGGGCAAGGCCGAGAAGGTGCTGCTGGCGTGGCACGCGACGGCGCTGCGCAAGATGCTCGGCGGGGTGGGTGACGCCTCCCGGGTGGACCGCTACGCCGACCCGATGCGCGAGCCGGGTGCGCTCACCGCCGCCCTGAACTGGTACCGGGCCATGTCCCGTGCCGACCTGGCCGGCGTCGGCCCGGTCGCGGTACCCACCACCTACGTCTGGAGCGACCGGGACGTCGCCATCGGGCGGACCGCCGCCGAGGCGTGCGAGGCCAATGTCACAGGTGACTACCGCTTCGTACCGCTGCCCGGGGTGAGCCACTGGATTCCGGACGCCGCACCCGCCGCGCTGGCCGAGGCGGTCCTGGCCCGGATCGCCGGGACGGCCTGAGCCGTGCCGTGCCGAGACGCGCCGGGCCAACGAGCGCCGGGCCAACGAACGCCGGGCAGACGGGCGCCGGGTGGGCCGGCGCCGGGCGGAGGAGCGCCGTGACGGCACCTGCCGGCGGGCCGGACACCCGTCGCTCGCTCGCCGCGCAGCTGCGCCTGCTGGGTGTACGCCCCGGCTCGACGCGGGCGACTTCGGCGCGTTGGGTCGGGACCTGGAGGCCACCGGGGCGGTGCGCTGCGGCCCGGTGGGCGCGGGGACGGGGAGGTTGGTACGCCAGCGGGCGGCGGTCGACTTCGCGGTGCAGTGGATGGCCCGCAACCGGACGACGGAGGACGCATGAGTGTGAGCGCCGAGGACTACCTGGCCGTGGTGACCGAGACGATCGGCCGGGTGGCCGCCAGCCAGCGGGATGCGGTCGGGCGGGCCGCCGATCTGATCGCCGAAGCGGTACGCGCCGACGGGGTGGTGCACGCCTTCGGCACCGGGCACTCGGAGGCCCTCGCCATGGAGATCGCCGGTCGGGCGGGTGGTCTGGTGCCCACCAACCGGATCGCGCTGCGTGACCTGGTGCTGCTCGGCGGCGAACCGGCCGATCGTCTCGGGCCGCTGCTGGAGCGGGACCCGGCGGTGGCGCACCGGCTCTGGGAGCTGGCCCCCGTACAGGCTGCCGACGTCTTCGTGCTCGCGTCGAACTCCGGGGTCAACGGCGCGATGGTCGAGTTCGCCACGCTGGTCAAGGAGCATGGTCACCCGCTGGTGGCGATCACCTCGGCGCAGCACTCCGGCCGGATGACGTCCCGCCACCCGTCCGGGCGCAAGCTGGCCGACCTCGCCGACGTGGTGCTCGACAACGGCGCACCGTACGGCGACGCGACCCTGCCGCTGCCCGGCGGTGGCGCGGTCGGCGCGGTCTCCTCGATCACGGCGGCGCTGCTGGCGCAGCAGATCACCGTGGAGGTCGTCGCCCGGCTGCTGGCGACGGGGGAGCGGCCCCCGGTCTACCTGTCGGCGAACATCCCGGACGGCGACGCGCACAACACGGCCCTGGAGGCCAGATACGCCGGCCGGATCCGCCGGGGCTCCTGACCCCCGGCGGCGCGGGCGATGGCGCGACCCGGGCGGTCGGCATGGCGCGGGCGGGCGACGGCACGGCGGGTGGCGCGGGCGGCTCGGCTTGGGGCGGGCGGGCGACGGCGTGGCGACCGGGCGATGACCGGCGGGCGACGGGGAGATGGCCGGAACGTGTCGTGAGCCTGTTTCGCGCTCGGCCGTGTGGGGCATTGGCGTTGCTGCCGGCGGCTGGGACCGCCGGCAGTACCGTCTGACCGGAGGTAGCGCGTGTCCAAGGAGACCGAGAAGCAGCGTTGGCAGCGCAACTTCGCCGACCTGTTGCAGGAGCTGCGGGTCGCCCAGACCGGCGTGCAGATCCTCTTCGCCTTCCTGCTCACCCTGCCGTTCAGCAACGGGTTCACCCGGACCAGCGAGTTCCAGCGGGACGTCTACATCGTCGCGCTGCTCGCCGCGGCCGCCGCCACCGCGATGATCATCTCGCCGGTGGCGTTCCACCGGGCGCTGTTCCGTCAGGGGCGCAAGCCGGAGCTGGTGCGGTTCGCGCACCGGATGGCCACCGGCGGCCTCGCCTTCATGCTGATCGCGATGGTCAGCGCGGTCCTGCTGATCACCGACTTCGTGCTGGACCGGCCGATCGCGTTCCTGCTCAGCGCGCTGGCCGGGCTCTGGTTCCTCCTGTTCTGGGTGATCCTGCCGTTCGCCCGCCGTAACTGGGGGGACGACGACATCGATGACGACGATGACGACCCGGACACGCTCAGCGGCCGCTGACCCCGCCGGAGCAGCGAGCAGACGATCCGCACGCAGCGCTACCCCTGGGTAACAACCGGGGGTAGCGTGACGGTAGTCGCGCACGTCGACGCAGCCGCAACCGAGGTTCGAGGGGGCAGCCGTGACCACGACGCAGAATGGCCGACCGGCACCGGACGGCCCCGACTCCGAAGCCGGCAGCGTCACACCGGGCAGCACCGGGCCGTTGCCGGCGGAGGCGGGGCAGGTCTCCGAGAAGGAGGCCCGGCAGGTCGCCGAGGCCGCCCGGGAGTCCACCTGGGATCGGCCCAGCTTCGGCAAGGAGCTGTTCCTCGGGCGGTTCCGGCTCGACCTGATCGATCCCTGGCCCCGCTCCGACCCGGACGACGTGGCCCGCGCCGAGGAGTTCCTTGGTCGGTTCCGCGCCTTCCTCACCTCCGAGGTGGACGGCGCGGCCATCGAACGGGACGCCTCCATTCCGGACTCCGTGTTCCACGGGCTGGCCGACCTCGGCGCGTTCGGCATGAAGATCGACCGCAAGTACGGCGGCCTCGGGCTGAGCAACCTGCACTACTGCCGGGCGCTGATGCTGGCCGGCTCGGTCAGCCCGGCGATCGGCGCGCTGCTCTCGGCCCACCAGTCGATCGGGGTGCCGCAGCCGCTGAAGATGTTCGGCACCACCGAGCAGAAGCAGCGCTTCCTGCCCCGGCTCGCCGCGGGCGAGGTCTCCGCGTTCCTGCTCACCGAGCCGGACGTGGGCTCCGACCCGGCCCGGCTCGCCACCACCGCCGAGCCGACCGAGGACGGCACCGGCTACCGACTCAACGGGGTCAAGCTCTGGGCCACCAACGGCATCGTCGCGACCCTGCTGGTGGTGATGGCCCGGGTGCCCGCCGCCGAGGGTCGGCGCGGCGGGATCACCGCGTTCGTGGTGGACGGCGACAGCGCGGGCATCACCGTGGAGCGGCGCAACGAGTTCGTCGGCCTCCGTGGTCTGGAGAACAGCCTGACCCGGTTCCACGACGTGTTCGTGCCGGCGGAGAACGTCATCGGCGGTGAGGGCAAGGGGCTCAAGATCGCCCTGACCACGCTGAACACCGGTCGGCTCTCGCTGCCGGCCATGTGCGTGGGCGCCGGCAAGTGGTCGTTGAACGTGGCCCGGGGGTGGGCCGCCGACCGGGTCCAGTGGGGCCGGCCGGTGGGCGAGCACGAGGCGGTCGCCCAGAAGCTCTCCTTCATCGCCGCCACCACGTACGGCATGGAGACCATGCTCGACCTGTGCTGCCTGCTCGCCGACGACGACCGCAACGACATCCGGATCGAGGCGGCGCTGGTCAAGCTGTACGCCAGCGAGATGGCCTGGAAGATCGCCGACGAGCTGATCCAGATCCGGGGCGGGCGTGGCTACGAGACGGCCGACTCGCTGGCCGCCCGCGGCGAACGCCCGGCCAACGTCGAGCAGGTGCTCCGCGACCTGCGGATCAACCGGATCTTCGAGGGCTCGACCGAGATCATGCATCTGCTGATCGCCCGGGAGGCGGTCGACGCCCACCTCTCGGTGGCCGGCGACATCATCGACCCGGAGGCGGGGCTCGGCCGCAAGGCCCGCGCCGGCGCCCGTGCGGGAGCGTTCTACGCGAGGTGGCTGCCCACCCTCGCGGTCGGCAAGGGCCAGAGCCCATCGGCGTACGCCGAGTTCGGGCCCCTGGCCGCGCACCTGCGCCAGGTGGAACGGTCGTCGCGCAAGCTGGCCCGGTCGACGTTCTACGCGATGTCCCGCTGGCAGGGAAAGATGGAGCGCAAGCAGGCGTTCCTCGGGCGCGTGGTGGACATCGGCGCGGAGTTGTTCGCGATGTCCGCCGTCTGCGTCCGGGCGTCCGCCGAGCGCGACACGCGGCCGGAGAACGTCGAGCTGGCCGACCTGTTCTGCCGGCAGGCCCTGGTCCGGGTGGACGCGCTGTTCACGGCACTCTGGGACAACACCGACTCCGTCGACACCGCCGCCGCCAAGCGGATCCTCGCCGGCCGCTACGCGGGGCTGGAGGAGGGGGTCGTCACCCCGTCCGACGAGTTGCCCTGGGTGGCCCGCTGGTCGCCCGGCCCGTCGACCGCCGAGGACGTCCGCCGCCGCATCCCGCCGAAGCCGTAACCTCCGACCCCGCGGCCTGACCCCCTGCGGCCCGCCCGCCGGGCCGCCCCTCGCCGCTGTTCGCGCCGGCCGGACTGGTCGCGTTGGCCGCGCTTGCCGTGCCGGCCGCG
>NZ_JBFAPG010000272.1:0-8598 GCF_040675595.1 Micromonospora sp. NPDC049580 | reverse complement strand
CAGCGACCGTGCCGTGCATGCCGGGCATCCCCAGGTGCTGCTGATGCGCCGAGGCGCTGGGCCGCGCCCCCGACGGTGACCTGCCCGGGCTGCTGGTCCCGCCGGACGACCCGGCCGCCCTGGCCGACGCGCTGAGCCGGTGGTGGGGTGACGACGAGCTGCGGGCCCGGCTGCGGCACGCCGCGCTCGCCCGGCGCGACACCCTGACCGACTGGCCGGTGACGACCGCGCGCCTGGCCGCCGTGCTGGAGGAGGTGGCGGAATGACCGTCGAGGAGACCCTGCCGTTCGCCGACTGGCTGCGTCTGCGTGAGCCGGCCGACGCGGCGGCCCGCGCCGAGGACCTGGTGGACGCCGTCCGGCCCCGACTGACCGGCCACGACCCGATCCTGATCCACGACCTGGGCAGCGGCACCGGCTCGATGAGCCGCTGGCTCGCGGCCCGGCTGACCGGGCCGCAGCACTGGGTGCTGCACGACCGGGACGCCGACCTGCTGGCCCGGGCCGCCGACGGCATGGCCGGGGTGACCGCCGCCGACGGAGCGCCGGTCACCGTCGACACCCGCTGCGGCGACCTGACCCGGCTGAGCGCCGCCGACCTGTCCGACGGCGCGCTGGTCACCGCGTCCGCGCTGCTGGACATGCTGACCGCCGAGGAGGTCGAACGGGTGGTGGCCGCCTGCGTCGACGCCGGCCGCCCCGCCCTGTTCGCGATATCGGTGACCGGCCGGGTCCGGCTCACCCCGGCCGACCCGCTCGACGCCGCCGTCGAGGAGGCGTTCAACGAGCATCAGCGGCGTACCGTCGACGGCCGCCGGCTGCTCGGCCCGGACGCCGCCGAGGCCACCGCCGCCGCGTTCGCCCGGCGGGGCGTGCCGGTGCGGGAGCGGCCCAGCCCGTGGCGGCTCGGCCCGGAGCAGGCCGACCTGGCCGCCGAGTGGTTCCGCGGCTGGCTGGGCGCGGCCTGCGAGCAACGCCCGGAACTGGCCGGCGCGACCGGGGCGTACGCCCAGCGCCGGCTGGCCGACGCCGCCGCCGGCCGGCTCGGCGTGCTGGTCGAGCACCTGGACCTTCTGGCCGGTGGATGAACCGTCGACGCCCTGGGTACGTGCACTAGAGGGAGTGGACGATCTTCAGGGAGGACCGGCGTCGATGGTGTGGGCCTGGGCACGAGTGGTCGGCGGGGTGGGCCTGCTCGCCGCCCTGCTGTGGCAGGTGGGCGGCGGCCCGTTCCTCGCCGGCGTACGGCTGATCAACGCGCCGGCGCTGGCCGCGGCCCTGCTCATCGGCGTGCTCACCACGGTCTGCGCGGCCTGGCGGTGGAGCCTCGTCGCCGGTGGCCTCGGCGTGCGACTGCCGCTGGCGACCGCGGTGGCGCACTGCTACCGGGCGGTGTTCCTCAACGCCACGCTGCCCGGCGGGGTGCTCGGGGACGTGCACCGGGCGGTACGCCACGGCCGCGACGCCGGCGACGTCAGCCGGGGCATCCGGGCGGTGGTCTGGGAGCGTACCGCCGGTCAGGTGGTCCTGGTGGGTGTCGCGCTGGTGGTCCTGGCGGCGTTTCCGTCGCCGGTGCGGCCGTACCTGCCCGCCACCGCCGCCCTGCTGCTCGCGGGCGGGCTGGCCGTCGTGCTGCTGGCGCGGCGCCTGCCCGGCGGCGGCCGGTCCCGGTGGGCCCGAGGCGTACGCACCGCCGTGGCGGACGTGCGGTCCGGGCTGCTGGCCCGGCGTACCTGGCTCGGCGTGCTGGTCGCCTCCGCCGTGATGGTCGCCGGGCACCTGGCCACCTTCCTGGTGGCGGCACGGACCGCCGGTTCGGACGCTCCGCTGACACGGCTGCTGCCGCTGACGCTGCTGGCCCTGCTCGCCATGGGTCTGCCCCTGAACGTCGCCGGGTTCGGACCCCGCGAGGGGGTGGCCGCGTGGGTGTTCGGCGCGGCCGGACTCAGCGCGGCCGAAGGTGTCGCCACCGCCACCGTCTACGGTGCCCTCGTGCTGGTGGCCAGCCTGCCCGGCGCGGCCGTGTTGCTCGCCCGGCGGGCCCGCAATCCCGCCACCGCTCGGGAAGCTGCCTCCGGCGGCGGCTGTTGAGTGGTGGTGAGACGGTACGCGTCGCCGCCTGTTGGCGGCGCCGGACAAAGGAGTCCCATGCCCGAAGCACTGCCGGTCGCCACGGTCCGTACGCAGGTCACGGTGCCGCTGGCGTTTCCCGACGGCTACACCACCACCGTCCGGGTGTTCACGTTCAAGGGCCTCATCGACGGTCGGGAGCACCTCGCTCTCGGCCTGGGTGACTGGGCCGGGGCGCTGGACCGGCTCGCCGCCGGTGGCGAGCCGCCGCTGGTCCGCCCGCACAGCGAGTGCCTCACCGGTGACGTGTTCGGCAGCCAGCGCTGCGACTGCGGGCCGCAGCTGCGCGAGGCGGTGCAGCGGATCGCCGAGACCGGTGGGTTCCTGCTCTACCTGCGCCAGGAGGGCCGGGGCATCGGTCTGTACGCCAAGCTCGACGCGTACGCCCTGCAGGATGCCGGGCTGGACACCTACCAGGCCAACGTGGCGCTGGGCCGGGGCGAGGACGAGCGCGACTACAGCGCCGCCGCGCAGATGCTGGCCACCCTCGGCGTGTCGCGCGTGCGCCTGCTCAGCAGCAACCCGGACAAGGCCGAGCAGTTGACCCGGCTCGGCGTGGACGTCGTCGAACGCGTCCCCACCAGCGTCTTCCTCTCCCCGGCCAACGCCGAGTACCTCGCGGCGAAGGCCGCCAAGGCGGCGCAGACCGAGGCGGCGGAGACCGAGGCGGCGGAGGCGCCGGCGGGTCGTACCCCTGACCGGCCCGTCTCCCGATGATCAGCCGGCCGTACGTGCTGCTGAGCTGCGCCGCCTCCCTCGACGGGTACATCGACGACGCCTCCGACCAGCGGCTGCTGCTGTCCAACGAGGACGACCTGGACCGCGTCGACGCGGTACGGGCCAGCTGCGACGCGATCCTGGTCGGCGCCGCCACGGTCCGCCGTGACGACCCGCGCCTGCTGGTGCGCTCCGCCGGGCGCCGGGCCGAGCGGGTGGCGTGCGGGCGGCCCGCCTCGCCCACCAAGGTGACCCTGACCGCCCGGGGGGATCTCGATCCGACCGCCCGGTTCTTCACCGCGGGCGATCCCGACCGGCTGGTCTACTGCGCCAGCGGTGTGCTGGACAAGACCCGCGAGCGGGTCGGTCGGCTGGCCACCGTGGTGGACGGGGGCGAGCCGGTCGACCCGGGGTGGGTCCTCGCCGACCTGGCGGCGCGGGGTGTGCGGCGGCTGATGGTGGAGGGCGGCGGGACGGTGCACGCGCAGTTCCTCACGGCCGGCCTCGCCGACGAGCTGCACCTGGTGGTCGCCCCGTTCTTCGTCGGCGACCGCCGGGCGCCCCGGTTCGTCGGCGAGGGGAGCTTCCCCTGGCACGCGGATCGCCGCGCCCGGCTGGCCGAGGCCCGCCAGATCGGCGACGTGGTGCTGCTGCGCTACGCGCTCTCCGACCGCTTCGGCGAGACCTGACGCCCGCCGCTCAGCCCAGCGTGGTCGGCACAGCGAAGGCGCGCAGCACCGCCGGGTCCTGGAAGACCACGTTGTGCGCCACCCTGGCCCGCACGACGGTCAGCACCTGCACCGTGTGCAGGCGGTACCCCGGGCCGTCCTGCCGACAGTACGCGGCGAGGGTCGGCTGACCGTTCGCCGCCGTCGGCAGCACCCGCCAGTCCCGGCCCCGCAGGGCGAAAACCCGGGACATGAACCGGCCGTACGCCGCCCGGCCCGAATACCAGAGGGGGACCGGCGGCATCTCCAACACCGCCGTGTCGGTGAGCAGGTCGACCAGCGCGGGCACGTCGGCGGCCTCGAACGCCCGCACGTACCGGTCCACCGTGGCGCGTACCTCGGGATCGTCGGCCTCCCGCACGGCGTCGTCGCGCAGGCCGGTGTCGGCCAGCCCGGCGCGTGCCCGCTGCAGGGCGCTGTTGACGCCGGCGACCGAGGTGCCCAGCTGCCCCGCCACCTCGGCGGCGCTGAACCGCAGCACGTCGCGCAGGATCAGCACCGCGCGCTGCCGCGGCGGCAGCAGCTGCAGGGCCGCCACCAGCGCCAACCGCAGGCTGCTGCGCCGCTGCACCACCATCTGGGGGTCATCGGTGCCGGTGAGCCGGGCGTCCGGCAGCGGCTGGAGCCAGGGCACGTCCATGCGCGGAGTCAGCGGCGCGTCCGCGTCCTCGCTGGGCGGGCCGAGACCGGTCGGCAGCGGTCGTCGTCGGCGGCCCTCCAGCGCGGTCAGGCAGGCGTTGGTGGCGATCGCGTAGAGCCAGGTACGCGGCGTGGCCCGGGCGGCGTCGTAGCGGTCCCGCGCCCGCCAGGCCCTCAGCATTGTCTCCTGGACGACATCCTCGGCCTCGTCGACGGCGCCCAGCATCCGGTAGCAGTGCGCCAGCAGTTCGGGACGCAGCCCGGCCGTCGTCGTCACGAAACCGTCGCCCGCCAGCACATCCATGCGCCACCTCCACCGGCAGCATGCCAGCGCGGCACGATCCCCGCCCAGCTGCGGGCGGGGTGAGAAATGCCCACCGTCGGCAGCGATGAGTTCACTGCCGCTCGCCGGTATCCCCCGGTGAGACGTGCCGTCGGCCCGCGCCCCGTTGGTGCGGCGCGGCACGTCCAGCCCGGCGTCGGATCGACGGCGCCACCGACAGAGAGGTCACCCGCATGAACAACACCTCGCTCGCCCCGAAAGGCGACGCGCCAACCGCCACCGATGCCATCCTCGACCTGTTCCGGCGCCTCTACGCCGCCTGGGGCGACAACGACGCGGACGCCTTCGCTGCCCTCTACCGCCCGGACGCCACAGTGGTCATGCCCGGTGTGCTGCACCGGGGCCGCGAGGCGGTGCGGGCGCACATGGCCGCCGGGTTCGCCGGACCGCTGCAGGGATCCCGTGGGGTCGACGAGCCACTGGACATCCGAGTGCTCGGAGAGACCGCGATCGTCGTGAGCGCTGCCGGCATCCTGATGGCCGGTGAGGACGAGCTGCCGGCCCAGCGGCGTCGGCACGCCACCTGGGTCCTGCACCGCACGGACGGCGCCTGGGCCGTCGCGGCGTACGCCAACGCGCCGGCGGCCTGACCACTGCGGGCGCCCGACCGGCAGGCCGGGCGCCCGGGGCCGTCAGCGCCGGGCGCGGGACGCCGAACCGCGCCGGCCCAACGCCGCGCGCAGGCCGTACGTCGCGCCGCTGAGCAGGAACAGTGCCGCGCTGAGCACCAACCAGCGCACCAGGTACGGCCGCTGGGTCAGGCCGGAGGCCGCCTCGTGGGTGGTCTCGCCCCACCGCAGGATGCCGGGGGAGTAGACCACGAACAGCAGCGCCGTGCCGAGCGCCGGCACCCGCAGGTGGTTGAGCAGCGTGACACGATCGCGTACCACCGCGCGCAGCACCCGGTCGGCGCTCGCGTACACCGGGAACAGCACCAGGTCGTGGGCGATGACCGCGCCGACGAACCACAGCAGCATCCGGCTGAACGTCGCCTCCTGCGCCAGCCGCAGCGCCACCCAGCCGGCGAGCACGATGGCCGCCGTCACCAGGACGAAATGCCACGGCGCGGCGCCGTAGGCGGCCCGCCACCGCCCGGCCCGCCCAGCCGTCGGTCCGGCCCGTCCGCCGGTCGGCCCGGCTCGCTCAGCCATCGGCCTGACCCCGGAAGTCGATCTCGGTGACCCACTTCGTGCAGTGCACCCCGGGCAGGGCCGGCACGATGACCCGAGCCGGGTAGCCGTGGTCGGGGGCGAGGTCGACGCCGTTGACCCGCAGGGCGAGCAGCGAATCCGGATTGAGGACCTGGTTGGCGGCGAGCACCGCCGTGCGGAACAGCCCGGCCTGCTCCAGCGACGACACGCGCGCCGAGGCCGGGCCCGCGACCCCGGCGAGCGCGGCCAGGTCACGAAGGCGGACGCCGGTCCAGGTCTGCCGGGTGGACCAGCCCTCCACGCAGGAGATGGGTAGGGCGGCGGTGTGCTGCGCCATGGCCAGCAGGCCGGGCCGGTCCAGGGTCACGGTCCGCCCGCCGCCCCGCAGCGTCAGCCGCCAGCTCGCGTCGGTCTGCTCGGGGCGTACGCCGGCGGCGGCGACGGTGCGGTTGACCGGGAAGCCTTTCGGCCCGGTGCCGGGCTGTCGTCCGCGGGGCAGCAGCAGCGCGGTGCGCCGCAGCGGGCCGTCCAGGCTCTGCCCGATGGTGAGGACGGCCAGCAGCAGCGCCCCGCCGCCGACCAGGCCGACCGCGCCGCGCCGGCTGACCGTGGCCGGCCCGGGTTCGGCGGCGACCAGGCCGTCCGGGTCGGGCGGCTCGGGTCGTGTCGCGGCGCGCGGGGTGCGCAGTTCCGCGCCCAGCGGGCGGGACCGCAGCGCGGTCACCAGCCGGGGAAACTTGATGATCACGTGCGCCACGAAGGCGCCGGTGAAGATCCAGGCCCCGAAGTAGTGGGCGGTGTAGAAGTCGAAGCCGAACACGTACGAGTACTGGATGTTGAGCAGGCCGGTGGCGATCTGGAACAGGATCCCGCCGACCAGCAGCAGCAGGGTCAGTCGTTCCAGCACCTGGGCCAGGGAGCGGGCCGGCGGCCAGTCGAACAGCTTCGGCAGCACCGACCACAGCTTGCCCAGCACCACCGGGACGAGCACGATGCCGAGCGTCACGTGCAGCCCCTGGGTGACCCGGAACAGCCAGGACGGCCGGGTCGGCCAGTCGAAGGCGGGCAGCCGCAGCCAGCCCACGTTCGCCGGGAACGCCTGGTCGAACTGCGGGCTGTAGGCGGCGTAGTCGAGCAGCCCGGTGATGATCACCAGTGGTAGCGCCACCAGCAGCACCGACCCGTAGACGGCGGTGAGCCAGGGGCCGCGCAACGGGCTGCGCCAGCTCCGTTTGACGGCGTCCACACCCGGTGGGCCGTGCTGGGCCAGCCCGCGCCAGAGCCGGCGCGGCGCGCCGTAGCCGTCCGCGTCCGTTGCCCGGGTTTCGCTGCCGCTCGGGCCGGGTCTGCTAACCGGCACCCGCTGCCCCTTCCTCGCCGTCACGCGCCGTTGTCGTCCACACCGGTCGGCCCGGCCGGGCGCGTGGGCCGGTGGCGGGCACTGCCGGCAGGTTAGACCGCAGGGGTACGGCCGGGCCGGGTTTATCGCATTACCGAACGCTTACCGGGGCGTCGGCGCCCGCCGAGCTGTTGCGAACTCCTTACGGGTCCGCCGAACCGGCCCGCCGGGCGTCCCGTCCGCCCTACCGTGACCGGCATGCGCGTACTGGTCACCGGCGCGGCCGGGTTCATCGGGTCGCAGGTCGTCGACCTGCTCGTGGAGCAGGGCCACGAGGTGGTGGCGCTGGACGCGCTGCTGCCCCAGGCACACGGCGGCGAGCTGCCCGCCTGGTCACGCGGGCACCAGGTGGTCCGCGGCGACGTCCGGGACGGCCCTCTGCTGGACCGGCTGCTGACCGGCGTGGACGCGGTCTGTCACCAGGCGGCGATGGTCGGCCACGGCCTCGATCCGTCGGACGCCCCCGACTACGTCACGCACAACGACTACGGCACGGCGGTGCTGCTGGCGGCGCTGCACCGGGCGGGGATCGGTCGGTTGGTGCTGGCCAGCTCGATGGTGGTCTACGGGGAGGGGCGCTACGCCTGCCCCGAGCACGCCACGGTGCGCCCCGCGCCCCGCCGGCCCGAGGACGTGACGGCCGGCCGGTACGACCCGACCTGCCCACACTGCGGCCGCGGACTCGATCCGGTGCTCGTGCCGGAGGACGCGCCGTTGGAACCCCGCAGCACGTACGCCGCGAGCAAGCTCGCCCAGGAGCACCTGGCCGCCGCCTGGGCCCGGCAGACCGGCGGCGCCGTGTGGGCGCTGCGGTACCACAACGTCTACGGCCCCCGGATGCCCCGCGACACCCCGTACGCCGGAGTGGCATCGATCTTCCGGTCGGCGCTGGCGGCCGGCGTGGCGCCGCGGGTGTTGGAGGACGGCCGGCAACGGCGCGACTTCGTGCACGTCACCGACGTGGCGCGGGCCAACCTGCTGGCCCTCACCAGCAGCGCGCCGCCGGCCACGCTGGTGCCGGTGAACGTCTGCTCGGGCGAGCCGCACACGGTCGGAGAGCTGGCGGTCACCCTGGCCGAGGCGATGGGCGGGCCGGCCCCGCAGGTGGTGGGTGGGGCCCGCGCGGCCGACGTGCGGCACCTGGTCGCCGACCCCCGCCGGGCCGTGGAACTGCTCGGCTACACGGCCCGGGTCGGCTTCGCCGAGGGCGTGGCCGGCTTCGCCACCGACCCGCTACGGGAACCAGCCGCCGTCGCAGGCTGACCGCCCGCCGCCCGCCGCCCGCCGCCCGCCGCCCGCCGCCCGCCGCTGGTCCACGCCGAGTGGTACGCGCGGCGGTGATGCTCGCGCGGCGCGGTGTGCTTGGCCGGCGGGGGTGCTCGCTCGGGCGGGGGTGCTGGCTCCGGCGGTGGTGGCTCGCGGTGATTGGCGCGCGCGACGAGCCGGTACGGTCAATGAGCGGTATGACTGTGAGTCATAAATATGACTCACA
>NZ_JBFAPG010000271.1:0-8603 GCF_040675595.1 Micromonospora sp. NPDC049580 | reverse complement strand
GCGGACGCGACGGGCCTCCTCGCGGGCCTCGTCCAGCTCGTTGCGGGCCTGCGCCAGGATCTCGGCCGCCTCCCGCCGCACCGCGTCGCCGGCCTGCCGGGTCGTCCCGGCGTCGCCCAGGTCGAGCCGCTGGAGCAGCCCGCTGAGCCAGGTCGCCTCCTGGCGGATCTCGTCCCACTCGCGGGTCGCCCCGGCGGCGCCCTCCGCCCGCGCCGCGAGTCGGGACAACCGGATCCCCAGCTCATCCAGGCAGGAATCCACCTGCCTCTGGTCGTAGCCGGTCTTCACGACGGAGAACCTCATACTGTCGCCCCCAGGCAGCCGCTGTTACTTCCCCACCTGGATCCTCGGACGCGGCGACAGCGACCGAGGCGGTTCGGGAAAATTGTTCAGCATGCGCGCGCGTCCGGCGGGGCGCGGCGCGGCGACGGGCCACGTCGGGCCGGCGGCGGGGACAATGCCGACCGACCGCGCCGGGCGGATCAGGGGCGCTTGGGCAGCACGACCACGCGGCCGAAGAACTCGTCGATGCGGCGCACCACGTCGTTGAAGTCATCGAGGTCGATCGGCTTGGTGACGTACGCGTTGGCCTGCAACGTGTAGCTGCCGACGATGTCGGTGTCGGCGTTCGAGGTGGTCAGCACCACGATCGGGATCGTCCGCAGATCCTCGTCCTGCTTGACCGCGCCGAGCACCTGACGCCCGTCCATCCGCGGCATGTTCAGGTCCAGCAGGATGACGTCCGGTCGGCGAGCCTGCACGTGCCGGCCCTCGGCGCGCAGGAACTCCATCGCCTCCTCGCCGTCGCTGACCACGTCAATGATCTTCTCGACGTCGGAGTCGGCCAACGCCTCCTCGATCATCAGCACGTCGCCCGGATCGTCGTCGACCACCAGGATGCGTACCGGCTGCGGGCTGTCGCCCATCACTACCTGCCTCGGGTCGGCGGAGAAAGGAGACCGGAACGGTCACCGTGCTGGCGGGGAAATCTAGCCCATCAGGAGGCGCTCTTGGACGTCGGGTCCGCCGTGTCCGGAAGGTATCGCAGCACGTCGGCCAGACCGGTGACCCGCAACACACGCTCGACGCGCCCGGTGGCGCCCGTGATCCGCAACCAGCCCCCGTCGGCGGTGACCTGGTTGTCGCCCCGGACGAACACGGCCATCCCGGTGGAGTCGCAGAAGATCAGGTCGGTGAGGTCGAGCAGCACCCGCCGCTCGCCGGCCGCGGTGAGCTTGTCGATGGCGGCGGCCAGCTCGCCGGCGGTGCTCAGGTCCAGCTCACCGGCGAGCCGCAGGCAGGCCGCACCGCCGTCGCGCTCGGCGTGGCTGACGCTGAACGTCACCGTTCTCCCCCTCGCTCCACCGGTTGGGTGGGACGTTTGCAGTCCGGCAAGTATACGCAGGGGGGTACGACGGTCCGCAGCGCGTGGTGATCGTCCGGGGGTGGTCCTCAGCCCGCGGAACGGGACGCGGAGACCAACCCGGCACGGCTGCGCGCCAGCGCGTGCGACGCGCGGGGAAAGTCGCGCAGCACGGCGGCGTAGTGCGCCAGGGTCAGGGCGACCGCGCTGGCCGGCACACCCCGACTCGTCAGGATCTCCACCAGCCACTTGACGAACTCGGTGAACAGCGAGGCGTCGTCGACGTAGAGCGAGGCGGCCAGCGAGTCCAGGATGTGCCCCAGGTCGCTCACCGTCGAGTCGAGCTGGGCGGCCGTGTACCCGCGGGTCGCCGGCACCCGTTCGCGCAGGTCGGTAAGCGCGCTGTCGATCAGCTCACCCCTGCGGCGGACGAGACTCGCGTACTCGTCGTCGGCCAGGTGCCCGAGCTGCGCCGCCGGCACCCGCCGCACCGCCCGCTCGTCGGCGATCAACTCCGCCGCCGCCGGCGCGTCCGGCGCCCAGGCCGCGCCGAGCCGGGCCGCCCACCGGCCGTCCGCGCCGAAGCCACGCCCCCCGACCACGACCGGCACGTCCGAACGCCGACACGCCTCGATCATCCGGTGGGCGTGCGGCAGCCGCATCGGCAGCGCGCAGGCCAACGCGACCGCCTGCGCGTCGTGCCGGTGCAGGTACGACACCAGGTGCGCCGCCGGCACGCTGGCGCCCAGGAAGGTCACCTGCCAACCGCGCAGCCGCAGCACCTCGGCCACCAGCCGGGGCGGCAGCGCGTGCCACTCGCCGTCCATGCAGGCCACCACGATCCGCCCGCCGGTCGGACGCGGGTTGGCGTGCGTCGCCACCGCGGCCACCACCCGCTCGCTGATGTGGGTCGCCGCGTGCTCCTGGGCCACGCTCCACTCGTTGCGAGCCCACCGCTCACCCACCTCGGCCTGGGCCGGCGCGACCACGTCGAGCAGCACCCGCTCCGGCGGTACGCCCGCGTCGAGCAGACCGAGCGCCACGTCGATCGCGGCGTACTCGTCGGCGTCGGCGAGGCAGGCCAGGTAGCCGGGGTAGGCGTCGGCCAGGCTTGTGGTCGTGGCGGGGGCGGTCACGCGGGGCTCTCCCTCTGCTCGTCGGCGCTCGTCGACGTGGGCACCGCGTGCAGGTGCCGCGCGCCTCGCCCGCCCGGGCTGACCGCGCGCAACGCCAGCACCGCGATGTCGTCGTGGTCGCCGTGCCCCAGCCAGTCACAGGTGACCTGCTCGACGCGTTCGGCCAGGGCCGGCGCCGGCATCCGCTGGCAACCGGTCAGGGCCGTGAGCAACCGCTCCGCGCCGAACTGCTCGTCGCCGCGGCGGCCCCCGCGGGCCTCGGTCACGCCGTCGCTGTAGAGCAGGCAGGTCTCGCCCGGCGCCAGCCGCACGGTCACCTCACCGACGCGCGGGTCGGGCACCACCCCGATCAGCATGCCGCGCAGCGGCACCGACTCGACCTCGCCGGACGTACGCAGCACCAGCGGCGGCAGGTGCCCGCCCCCGGCCATCGTGAGGGTGACGCCGCCGTCGCGCTGCGGACGGGCCACGCCGAGCACGATGGTGGCGAAGCGGCCCTGGCCGTGCGCCTGGGTCGTCTCCAGCAGCGCGTCGTTGAGCAGTCGCAGCAGCCGCCCGGGGTGCGACTCCACCCGGTGCAGCGCCTGGAGGCACTGGCGGAGCTGGCCGGTGAAGACCGCCGCCTCGACGCCCTTGCCGGAGACGTCGCCGAGGAAGAACACGCAACCGCCGTCGGCGAGCCGGTGCGAACCGTAGAAGTCGCCGCCGATCCGCAGCCCCGCCTGGGCCGGGCGGTACGCGGTGCCCCACTGCACACCGGCGGTCTCGGTCGGCTCGACCGGCAACAGGCTGGCCTGCAGGGTGTCGGCGACCTCGGCCTGGTCGCGGTAGAGCAGAGCGGTGGTCAGCGCCGCGCCGGCCCGGGCCGCGAAGGCACGAATCAACCCGACGTCGTCCTCGTCGTACCACCGGCTGGAGCGGCGGGCGACCAGCAGCACCCCGACGGGGGCGTCCCGGCCGGGCAACGGCACGACCCGGGCAAGGCTGTCGGCACTCGTGAGGCCGGGCAGCCAGCCGGCGTCGACCGCCTGCTCCACCAGCCAGTCGAGAGTGTGCGGCTCGACCCCGGTCAGTCCTTCGGCGATCGCGGCCGGCAGGGCGGGGCCAACGAGCACGCCGCTGTCGATCGTCGGCGTCTCGTCGGCGGCCCGGGAGGCCCGCCACCACCGGGCCCGCCCCACGCGCGGCGCCAGCACCAGCACGGCCACCTCGGCGAGGGTCGGCACGGCGAGGCGGACGACCGCCGCGGCGGCCCGGTCCGGGTGCAGCGGGTTGCCCAGCTTGTCGCCCACCACGGCCAGGAACGCCGAGCGGGCCCGCTCGGCGAGCAGCGCGTCGGCACGGCTGACGCTCTCGGTGACGTCCTCCACGTACCAGCAGCATCGACCGGCGGAGAGGGGCACCTGGCGGGCGGTGAGCCGACGACCGAGGTGGGTGAAGCCTCCGGGGCTCCCCTCGCCCAGACCCGGAACGCCGGACGCGGCCAGCGAAACACCGGGGACCACCTCGGGCAGCAACCGCTCGGCCACCGGGCTGACGTGTCGGACGACGCCGTCGGCGTCGCAGACCACAAGGCCCTCGCGGAAGTGCTCGACGACCTCGGACCAGTCGGGCGCGGCCCGATCACGGTCGGGGGCCAGCGGCGGCAGCGCGGTGCTCGGCCAGGACGGCGCGTCGGCGGACCACGCCGTGGTCCGTGTGGTGCTCGGCGTGGAGATCCGTCCGTCGTCGGTGTCCCTGACGTCGGAAGCAGTCACCAGCTGAGCCTCACTCCTTGTCGTCCACCCGAACCCGCACCGGAACCGGCCTCTGTGGTCAAATCTCTCCGGCCACCCTACGCCGGTCGGCCGCGACCGGCATCCCACGGCAGGTCGCGGGCCCTCGGTCGCGTACCGGGCGGACCCGCCCGACGGTTGTTACGATCCCTTCGCACCGGCTGGAACCGCCGTGTGCGGAAAGGCGTGATCGTGCCATCGGACGGGCGGGGCCCCGAAGCGAACCAGCTGAGCATGTCCGTCGATCGGTCCGATCCCGACATGCCCCTGATCCGCGTGGGCGGCGACCTGGCGTACCTGACCGCGGCGCCGCTGCGCGCCGAGGTCGACCGGGTCCTCGCCGAGGCGCCGCGCGGCATCGTGCTGGATTTCGCCGACCTGGTCTTCATCGACAGCAGCGGTCTCGGCGTGATCGTGCACGCGTGGCGGGAGGGCCAGGAGGTCGGAACGACGCTGCGACTGCGGGCGGTCCCCCGCTTCCTGGCGACGATCCTGGACATCACCGGGGTGGCGGCGCTGCTCGACCGGCCGCTGCCGGCGACCAGTACGGTCGGCCCCGGCTCGCAGCAGTCCGCCGCCAGCGCGTGACCCGGCGGCTCGCGGCCCTGCGGTTTGCGTTCCGCCGCTGGACTGGGAAAATGGTGGAATGTCCCACCAGCTGTTGACCATCGAGGTGACCCGGCTCGCAGCCGGTCACGTCCGGCTGCGGCTGACCGGCGAGCTGGACTACGACACCGCTCCGGAGTTGGTCGCCGCCGCGGCTGAGCTGCACGGCGAGCAGCACGTGACGATCGACCTGGCCGGGGTCGGCCTCTGCGACTCGTCGGGCCTCAGCGCCCTGCTGGTGGTGCGCCGGGGCGTCGGGGCGATCCGGCTGACCGAGGTCAGCGCCCGACTCCAGCAGATGCTGGACCGCACCGGGCTCACCGAGCTGCTGGCCGTGGAGAACACCGTCGCCGTCGACGGCGCCAATCTGCGCGCCCTGGGCTGACGGCCGCACCCACCCACCGCCGGGTCGCCGTCCCTGAAACGGGTCACCATCCCCGAGAAAGGGGGGTGGCCCCCGACCCTGGGACCTGGGGTCGGGGGCCGGAGAAATGTCTAGGGCGCGGTCATCGGCTGGAGCCGGGGGCCGGCGTCGCGCAGTTCGATGGCCGACGGAGGTTCGATGTCGTCGGGTTCCCCCGAGTCGGGCGTCTGGTACAGGTAGCGGACAAACTCCCCATCGGCCTCGTTGTCGTCCGCACCCGGCCACTGGCCGATGCAGTCCATTCCGACCACTTCCCGGCCGGTTCCGTCGGCCTCCTCCAGCAACGCCCACAGGCTCACCGGGTAGCACCGGGTGGCGTCGGGCGCGAGTTGCCACCGGGCGTACCAGCCAGGTCGAGCGGGAACGATCTCGACGATCCGTTTCATGACGACCTTCCTTCCGCGTACCTCGGAAGAACTGTGGTCCTGCCCCGATCCTGCCGGCCGCACGGGTGAGCACCCCTCACCCCGGCCGGATGAAGCCTCATCGACGCTCAGCCCTACCCGGCCGGCGGCGTCCGTTTCGGCTCCGGGGCGGCGGGAACGCGACGGGCGCAGGATCGATCCCCAGCGGAAGGGGCGTCACCATGCGCAAGCAGATGGAGGGCGACAACCAGCGCCGCCGGGCGCTGGCCCGGCAGGCCCGCGAACAGGGCAGCCAGCCCAGTCAGTTCGGCGCCAGCCTGAGCGCCTCCAAGCAGCTCACCAGCCTGGACCAGGGCAAGCGGACCGGCCCAGCGCCGGCCGGACGGCACAAGCCGGACACCACGCGTGGTGGACCGGCCCCGCCGTCGAGGGGCACCGCGGACAATCCGCGCCCGCAGCCGCCACCCGGCGGCGCGGCCGGGGTGAACAGCGTCGGCTACCACGACCTGGTCGACGACGTCCGACGCCGCTCCGGCGTCGGCTTCTCGACGGCCAAGGTGGGCGCCGAGGCGACGGTGCTGGTGCTGGCCTTCGCGCTGGACGCGGCGGAGCGGCAACGGCTGCTCGCCGCCGTGCCGAACTCGCTGCACGACGTCCTGCCCGTGGACGGCATCAAGCGGCACCGGGACCTGCCCGGCTTCCTGGCCGAGGTGGGCCGGATCAGCGGAAATTCGCCGGAGCAGGCCCGCTACCAGGCCGAGGCGACGCTCGCCGCGCTCGCCGACCAGGACGGCGACCTGGTCGAGTCCCTGCACGTCCCCGACGGCCTGCGGGAGCTGCTGAACCCGCCAGCGGCCGGCGGCGGCATCGTGGGCGCCTCCACCAGCACACCCACGCTGGACGAGACCCAGCTCCGGGCGGCGCTGGACGACCTGCCGTACTGGGCCGGTGACAGTACCGGCCTGTACCGCGTGATCGCGCTGCCGCCGGACAACCTGGACCGGGTGCTCGCCCGGCTGGACCGGCTGCGCGAGGAGACCGGGCGTGGCCCGAGCATCGGGCGACCGGGCGGCACGGCCGCCGTGCTGACCGTGCGCACCAACCAGGCCGACGGGGTGACCGCGCTCGACGTGGACCTCGCCCACTCGATCGACGACGCCATTGACGAGGTGGGCGCCGGGATGGCCAGCGGCTGACCGCCGCAGACGGCGCACGCGGGCCGGCGCACGCGGGTACCTCCCGCGCCGCCGGCCCGTCGGGCGCGGTATGCGACCCGTCCGCCCACCGGCGGTTCGGGCCCGCGAGCCGCTCGGTTAGCGTGCCGTCATGAAGCGTGCCGCCGACCGGTTGGAGCTGGTCGCCGATCCGGTCCGCCGAACCGGACGGACGCTGCTCTCCGCCGGCGTCGAGCAGTCGTACGTGGATGTCGAGGATCCCCGGCACCTGCACTTCGAGTACGTCCGGCGGATCGCCTCGGCGGTGGAGCTGGCCGCCCCGGCGGGCGTACCGCTGAGCGTGCTGCACCTCGGCGGCGGTGCGTTGACGCTGCCGCGCTGGCTCGCCGCGACCCGGCCGGGTTCCGCGCAGCGGGTCGTCGAGCGGGACCCGGCGGTGGTCGAGCTGGTCGCCCGGGAACTGCCGCCGCTGCCGCCCGAGGTGCGGGTCGAGGTCGCCGACGCCCGGGACGCGGTCACGGCCGCCGCGTCCAACGCGTACGACCTGGTGATCGCCGACATCTACCGGGCGGCCCGAATGCCCCGCCACGTACGCAGCGTGGAGTTCGCGGCCGAGGTGGCCCGTGTCCTGCGCCCCGGCGGGCTCTATCTGGTCAACGTCACGGACCTGCCGCCACTGGTCGGCACCCGGGTGCAGGTGGCGACGCTGCGGGCGGTCTTCGGCGACGTCTGCGTGTTCGGGGACCGCCGGATGCTGCGCGCTCGGCGCTACGGCAACCTGGTGCTCGCCGCGACGCACCGCCCGGGCGGTCTGCCGGTCGGCCGGCTCGCGGCGGCGGCGCTGCGCGACCCGATCCCCGGCGGGCTGCTGCACGCCGCCGCGCTCGACACGTTCGTCGCCGGCGCCCACCCGTTCACCGACGCCGACGCCTAGGCCGTGTCCTGCCGATCGTGTAGCGGTGGGTCGTTGACGATGTGATGGTGGTGCGGCGTGGTGAGCTGACCGATGAGGCGTGGGTGGTGATCGCGCCGCTGTTGCCGGAGCCGGGTGGGTCTCGGGGGCGGTGGCGGGATCACCGTCAGGTCATCAATGGGATCTTGTGGAAGCTGCGCACGGGTGCGCCGTGACGTGACCTGCCGGAACGCTTCGGGCCGTGGAAGACCTGCCATGAACGGCTGCGGCGGTGGACCGCGGATGGCACCTGGGATCGGATCCTCGCGGCGGCGCAGGTCCATGACGACGGCACACCGGTGCAGTGGACGATCAGCATCGACTCGTCGATCGTGCGGGCGCACCAGCATGCCGCTGGCGCCCGCAAAAGGGGGCTCCCCGACAAGTCCGGCGACACCTGGTGCGCAAGATGGCGAGGGCATCGGCCGATCACGCGGCGGACTGAGCACGAAGATCCATCTCGCCGTCGATGGCCGCGGCCGACCGCTGTCGATCCTGCTCACCCCAGGTCAGGCCGGCGACAACCCACAACTCCTGGCCCTGCTCGACGCGATCCGGATCAACGAGCCCGGACCCGGCCGGCCACGCAAACGCCCCGACGTGCTGATTGCCGACAAGGGCTACGCCCACGACTGCACCCGCCAGGCCCTGCGCCATCGAGGGATCCGGCACGTCATCCCGGAACGCTCGGACCAAGTCGCCCGCCGGTCCGCCAAGGGCAGCCACGGCGGGCGGCCCCCCCCCATCGACAACGCGACCAACCGCAAGCCCAACCTCGTGGGACGCGGCTTCAACCCGCGCAATCAC
>NZ_JBFAPG010000270.1:0-8624 GCF_040675595.1 Micromonospora sp. NPDC049580 | reverse complement strand
CTGCTCGCACAGCATGCCGGACGCCGTTCGGGCGTTTCCTCCCGGGTCGGCCCCGGGGGTCGGTCAGCGCCGCTTGGCGCCGCCGGGCCGGTTACCGCCGCCGCCGGGGCGACCGCCCCGGGCGCCGGTCGGCCGCTTGCCCGCCGGCCGCGCGCCCACCTTCGGGGCGGCGCCGGCCAGCGCGGCGGAGTCGGGATCGAGCGGCGCGTCGGCCGCCTCGCCCTCGACCGGGGCCGGGGCACCCTTGCCGGTGACCTCGCCACGGCCCGGCGTACCCCGACGGGCCTGCACCCGCTTGTTGTGCGCCTGGATGCGGGGGTCGTAGTTCTTCAGCAGCGCCAGCAGCGGCGTCGCCACCAGGATGGAGGTCAGGAACGCCACCGCCATACCCACGAACAGCACCAGGCCGAGGTCCTTCAGCGTGCCGGCGCCGAGCAGGCCGGCGCCGATGAAGAGCAGACCACCGACGGGCAGCAGGGCCACCACGGAGGTGTTCAGCGACCGCATGAGGCTCTGGTTGACGGCCAGGTTGGCCGCCTCGCCGTACGTCATGTTGTTGTTGGCGGTGATGCCCCGGGTGTTCTCCTGGACCTTGTCGAAGACCACCACCACGTCGTAGAGCGCGAAGCCCAGGATCGTGAGGAAGCCGATGATCGTCGACGGGGTGACCTCGAAGCCGACGAGCGAGTAGATGCCGGCGGTGAGGATCAGGTTCGTGAACAGTGAGGCGACGGCGGCGACGGCCATCCGCCACTCGAAGCGCAGGATCAGGTAGACCATCACCAGCGCGATGAAGATGACCAGACCGAGCAGGGCCCGCGAGGTGACCTGGCTGCCCCACGCCTCGCTGACCTGGTTGTCGCTGATCTGGTCCGCGTTGATGCCGAACCGCTGGGCGATGTCGGCCTTGACCGCGGTGGCCTGCTCCGCGCTGAGCTGACCGGTACGCAGCTCGTACGAGTCGCCGCCCGCGCCGCCGACCTTCTGCGCGGTCACCACCTCGGCGCCGCCGCCCTTGGCCGCGAGCGCGGCGTCGACCTGCTCCTCAGCCTGGTTCAGGGTGCCGACGCTGGCCGGCACCTGGAACGAGTTGCCGCCGGCGAACTCGATGCCGAGGCTGAACCCGCGGATCGAGAAGCTCAGAATCGCGATCAGGATCAGGATCCCGGCGACGCCGAACCAGAGCTTGCGCCGGCCGACGACGTTGAGACCGGCCTCGCCGTTGTAGAGGCGGCTCGCCAGACCGTTCTGAGCCATCTCAGGCCTCCTTGGCGCGCGGGTTGCGGGGCTGAGTCTGCTGGCTGCGGGCCGGGAGTGCCCGACCCAGGCCGCTGACCCGCGGGGACAGGAACGCCCGGGTCCGGGCGAACATCGTCATGATCGGGTGCCGGAAGAGGAAGACCACGACCAGGTCCAGCACCGTGGCCAGGCCGAGGGCGAACGCGAAGCCCTTGACCGTGCCGACCGAGACCACGTAGAGCACCACCGCGGAGAGCAGCGTGATCGCGTTTGCCGAGATGATCGTCCGGCGGGCGCGGACCCAGGCGCGGGGCACCGCGCTACGCGGGCTGCGTCCCTCCCGGATCTCGTCTTTCAGTCGTTCGAAGTAGATGACGAACGAGTCCGCCGCCACACCGAGCGAGACGATCATGCCGGCGATGCCGGCGAGGGTGAGCGTGAAGCCGATCTGCCGACCGAGCACCACAAGCGCGCCGAAGACGAGCAGCGCGGACAGGATCAGGCTCAGGAAGATCACCGAGCCGAGCAGCCGGTAGTAGAAGAACGCGTAGATGATGACCAGCAGCATGCCGATGCCGGCCGCGAGCAGACCCGCGCGGAGGTGGCTGGCACCCAGGGTCGCGGTGACGTTCTGCGACTCCTGCGGCTCGAAGGTCACCGGCAGCGCGCCGTACCGGAGCTGACCGGCGAGCGCGCTGGCGTCCTTCTGGGTGAAGTTGCCGGTGATCTGGGAGTTGCCGGTCAGCACGCCCTGGATCTCGGGGGAGGAGACGATCTCGTTGTCCAGCACGACGGCCACCCGGCACTTGCCGTCCTGGCCGAGGGCGGTCGCGTCGCAGGCCTGGCCCTCGTTGGTGAACGCCTCACGGGTCAACGCGGTCCACTTGCCCTGGCCGTCGCCGGTGAAGTCGAGGCTGACCACCCAGGCGTTGGTCTGGTCGAGCACCGCGTTGGCGTCGTCCACGTCGGTGCCCAGCACCTTGGCCTGGTCGAGCAGGTACTTCGAGGCGCCGTCCTCGCAGGACACGACCTGCTGCTTCGGGTCGGAGATCGAGGCCGGGGGGCGCTTGTCGAGCTGGGCGCAGCCGATCGTCGGCACGTTGAACTGCATCTGCGCCGGCAGCACGGCAACCTCTTGCGGGCTCAGCGTGCTGAACGGCTTGAGCTTGTCGCCCAGCGACGGGTCGGCGCTCAGGTCGGCGGGGGCCTGCAGACCGCTGGCGGCCTGCCAGGCGGCGGCGCCGACCTTCTGCTCGACGGCCTTGCGCTGCTCCTCGATGCTCGCCGGCACCGGCTCGGCGCTGGCGCTCGCCGACGGGGCGGCGGCGCTCGCCGAGGCCGAGGGGGTCGGTGTCGCGCTGGCGGACGGCGCGGGCGCCATCCCGCCCTGTCCACCGCTGCCCGACGGGGTCGCCGAGGGGGCGCCGGACGGGGTGACGCTGCCCGGGGCTGCCGTGGCGGCCGGCGGGGCGGCGGCCGTCCCGCTGCCGTCGGCGGCCTTGAGCACCTTGCGGAAACGCAGCTCGGCGGCGCTGCCCACCTCGTCGAGGTTCCGGTTCTCACCGGGCAGGGAGATGACGATATTCCGGTTGCCCTCGGTGACCACCTCGGCCTCGGCCACGCCGAGCCCGTTGACCCGGTTCTCGATGATCTGCCGGGCCTCCTCAAGGTTTTGGGCCGTCGGGGGCTTGCCATCGACGCTGTTGGTCGCCTGCAGCGTCATCCGGGTGCCGCCGATCAGGTCCAGGCCGAGCTTGGGCTCCAGCCGGTCCTTGAAGCTGCCGCTGGCACCGCCCGCGAAGAACACCAGAAGGTAGAGGACCACGAAGATGAACCCGAGCACGGCGAGCTGCCGGCCGGGTCGCATCTGTCCCTGAGGTGGTGCCACGGTTGTCCTGTCTCCCTGTACGGTCGCGCCGCTGCGCGCGGCGGCGGCGAGTGTCGGGCCGGGGGTCCCGGCCAACGGGTCTGACCTGGGCCGACGGGGTGCCGACACAGTGGCCGGACACGCCGGCATGGGGACGCCGACGGCCACGGGAACGTGCCGACGCCCGGCGTCGACCCAACTATCCAGTTTTCACGTCACGTCCGCTGCCCCGTTGGGCGCGGTGGCCGGGGAGCCGGTCACCCGGCCGTACGCCGGAACCGTCACCCCCGCGGGAGGGTCACTCCTTGACGGTGTCCGCGTCCTCGGTGACCGGCTCGCTCGGCAGCTCCGCGCGGGTGACCACCCGGGCGATGGCCGGTCGGGCGTAGCGGGTCTGCACGCCCGGAGCGATCTCGAGCAGCACGGCGTCGTCCTCGACGCCGGTGACCGTGCCGTAGAGCCCGCCGATGGTGACAACCTCGTCGCCCGGGCCCAACGCGGACTGCATGGCCTCCGCATCGCGGCGACGCTTCTGCTGCGGACGGATCATCATGAAATACATGACGCCGAAGAGCAGGACGATCATCAGGATCGGCGTGAAGCCGCCGGCCCCACCACCCGCTGCAAGGTATTGCACGGTTACTGCCTTCCCATTGGCCACCTGTCCGGCACGGGAGTGCCGGAGCGGAGGCGGATTCTCACATCCTGTACAGACCGCGGCGAAGTCTAATCCCTGCACCTGAGAACACCGAATGCGGCACAGATCACGTTCACATCACGGCTGATCGGTGTCCAGGGAGAACAGACCGGGCGGAGACGGGATATCCATCCCAAATGTACCATTCGGTGGAGTACGCCCCAGGTGCCTCCAGGCGGCTTCCGTGGCCACCCGCCCCCGCGGGGTACGCGCCAGCAGGCCGGCACGCACCAGGAACGGCTCGCAGACCTCCTCGACCGTGTCCGGCTGCTCCCCCACCGCCACGGCGAGGGTGGACAACCCGACCGGGCCGCCCCGGAACGAGTCCACCAGCGCGGTCAGCACCGCCCGGTCCAGCCGGTCCAGGCCCAGCGCGTCGACGTCGTACACCGTCAGTGCCTTGCGGGCGGTGCCCAGGGTGACCACGCCGTCGGCCCGGACCTCGGCGTAGTCGCGGACCCGGCGCAGCAGCCGGTTGGCGATCCGGGGGGTGCCCCGGGACCGGCCGGCGATCTCCGCCGCGCCGTCGGCGGTGATCGGCACCCCGAGGATGCGCGCCGAACGGTGCAGCAGCGTCTCCAGATCCGCCGGGGCGTAGAAGTCGAGGTGCGCGACGAAGCCGAACCGGTCCCGCATGGGCCCGGTCAACAGACCCGAGCGGGTGGTCGCGCCGACCAGGGTGAACGGCTCGACGTCCAGCGGGATCGCGGTGGCGCCCGGCCCCTTGCCGACCACCACGTCGACCCGGAAGTCCTCCATCGCGCTGTAGAGCAGCTCCTCCGCCGGCCGGGCGATCCGGTGGATCTCGTCGATGAAGAGCACATCGCCCTCGGCGAGGCTGGTCAGGATCGCCGCCAGGTCACCGGAACGCTCGATCGCCGGGCCGCTGGTCACGCGGATGCCGGCGCCCAGCTCCGCGGCGACGATGTTGGCCAGGCTCGTCTTGCCAAGCCCGGGTGGGCCGGAGAGCAGGATGTGATCCGGCGGGGACCCCCGCCGCATGGCGCCCTGCAACAACAGGTCGAGCTGATCGCGCACCCGGTCCTGGGCGATGAACTCGGCCAGCCGCCGGGGCCGCACGGTGGCCTCCGCGTCCCGGTCGGCATCACTGACGTACGCCGAGACGAGCCCGTCGGTCTCGCTCACCGTGCCGCCTCCCGTCGCCCCTGGGCGGTCATCGGGTACGACCCAGCAGGCGGATGGCCTGCTTGAGCAGGACCGGCACGGGCGGGGTGGCGCCGTCGATGGTCTCCGCCACCGCGGCCACCGCCTGGTCGGCCTGCCCGGCCGTCCAGCCCAGACCGACCAGCGCCTGCCGTACCTGATCGGGCCAGGCGCCGCCGGTCACGCCGCCCACCCCGTCGGCGCCGATCGACACCGGACCGATCCGGTCCCGCAATTCCAGCACCAGGCGCTCGGCGCCCTTCTTGCCGATCC
This sequence comes from Micromonospora sp. NPDC049580, assembly GCF_040675595.1. Lineage (NCBI taxonomy): Bacteria > Bacillati > Actinomycetota > Actinomycetes > Micromonosporales > Micromonosporaceae > Micromonospora > Micromonospora sp. NPDC049580. The sequence continues at coordinate 3,384 of NZ_JBFAPG010000270.1, read as the reverse complement.
CGGGCACCCGGGTCAACGCGGCGGTGTCGGCGTTGGCGATGGCCTTTCGCACCGCGTCCGGCGTGTGCACGGCCAGCACGGCCTGGGCCAGCCGTGGGCCGACCCCGCTGGCGGTCTGCAACAGCTCGAACAGCGCCTTGGCGTCGTCGTCGGCGAAACCGTAGAGGGTCAGGGAATCCTCCCGGACCACCAGGCTGGTGGCCAGCCGCGCCGGCTGCCCCACCCGCAGCTCGGCGAGGGTCCCGGGGGCGCAGTGCACGGCCAGGCCGACCCCGCCGACCTCGATCACGGCCAGATCCGGACCTGTCGCGGTCACCGTGCCGCGCACGCTGGCGATCATCGTGCTCCTCCTCGTCGTGCCCGATCGGCCGCGGCGGCCAGCTTGGAACGGGTGCCACCGCGCCACACGTGGCAGATGGCCAGGGCGAGAGCGTCGGCGGCGTCGGCCGGCTTCGGTGGCTCGTCCAGCCGCAGCAGCCGGGTCACCATGGCGGTCACCTGCGCCTTGTCGGCCTGACCGGAACCGGTCACCGCCGCCTTCACCTCGCTCGGGGTGTACGTCTGCACCGGCAGCCCCGCCCGCGCCCCGGCCAGCACGGCGATGCCGCTGGCCTGCGCGGTGCCCATCACCGTCCGGACGTTGTGCTGGCTGAACACCCGCTCGACGGCGACGCTCTCCGGCTGGTGCTCGGCGACCAGCTTGGTCAGCGACCGGTCCAGGTGCAGCAGGCGCAGCGGCAGGTCGTCGGCCGGGTCGGTGTAGACCACGTAGTAGGCGATGAGCGTGCAGGGCCGACCGGGCACCCCCTCGACGACGCCCACCCCACACCGCGTCAACCCCGGGTCGACCCCCAGCACCCGCACGCCGCCCCCTCCCCCAGCCGTCAGCAGTACGTATGTTCGACACCCTAACTGCCGGCCTTCCCACCGGCCCCACGGGACACGCCCTCCCCCACCCCACACCCCGCGCCACGATCTGGGCAACGTCCCGGAGGTTGCTGCCTCCGACGCCCGAGAGACAGCCTTCCGGCGCGCGGCTCGGCGGGGCGGGCGCGGGCCATGGGGGCAGGGGGCCACACAGCAGGGGTACGGAGTATGTGTCGCTGCCCCATGTGCCGCAGGGCACACAGCTCGTAACTTCTTGCGCCATGACGGCAGAACCCGTGGCGGTCCCCCACGTCGTACAGGTCGACCTCGCTGGTCGGACCGCCCTGGTCACCGGGGGCGGCAGCGGCATCGGGCGGGCCTGCGCCCTGCGGTTGGGCGCGGCCGGCGCCAAGGTGCTCGTGGTGGATCGCAACCTGGAGGCGGCCAAGGCGGTGGCCGCCGAGGCCGGCGGACGCGCCGAGGGCGTGGACCTGGCCGACGCGGCGGCCGTGGACGCGCTCGACGTGGACGTGGACATCGTGGTGAACAACGCCGGGCTCCAGCACGTGGCGCCGCTGCAGGACTTCCCCGTCGAGCGCTTCGAGTACATCCAGCGGGTGATGGTGGAGGCGCCGTTTCTGCTGATCCGCCGCGCGTTGCCGCACATGTACGCCCGGGGCTGGGGCCGGATCGTCAACATCTCGTCGGTGCACGGCCTGCGCGCCTCGCCCTACAAGGCGGCCTACGTCTCGGCGAAGCACGCCCTCGAAGGGCTGTCGAAGGTGGTGGCGCTGGAGGGGGCCGCGCACGGGGTGACCGCCAACTGCATCAACCCGGCGTACGTGCGGACCGCCCTGGTGGAGAGCCAGATCGCCGATCAGGCGGCCAGCCACGGCATCGGCGAGGCCGAGGTGATCGAGAAGGTCATGCTGGCGCGGGCCGCCATCAAGCGGCTGATCGAGCCGGAGGAGGTGGCCGAGCTGTTGGCGTACCTCTGTTCGCCGCCGGCGGCCTTCATCACGGGCGCGTCGATCGCGCTCGACGGGGGCTGGACGGCCAACTAGTGGGCCTGAGCACAATGTCGACCATGTCGTCGCCGGTGGAGTTCCTCGAACTGCTCGCTCGCGAGGCCGCCGCGGTGGAGTTCGAGGGCCCGTTGGTGGCCGCGCGCGCCGCCGGGATGCCCGCCGACCGGCTGGCCGAGCTGGAGCAGGCCAAGACTGTGGCGTTGCGGGTTCGCGCGCTGCTGGAGCGCCGCCGCCGTCGCGAGACCGAGCTGTCCGGCCTGTACGACACGGTCAGCGACCTGGCCGGGCTGCGCGACCTGGACGACGTGCTGCGGGCGATCGTGCACCGGGCCCGTCACCTGCTCGGCGCCGACGTGGCGTACATGACGCTCAACGACGACGAGCGCGGCGACACCTACATGCGGGTGACCGACGGGTCGGTCTCGGCCCGCTTCCAGCGGCTGCGGCTGCCGATGGGCGCCGGCCTCGGTGGCCTGGTGGCCCAGTCCGGCGCCCCGTACGTGACCGCCAACTACGGCGAGGACGCGCGCTTTCACCACACCGGGGAGATCGACGCCGGTGTGGGCGAGGAGGGCCTGGTGGCGATCCTCGGGGTGCCGCTGCGACTCGGTTCCACCTCGATCGGGGTGCTCTACTCGGCCAACCGCTCGGCCCGGCCGTTCGCCCGCGAGGAGGTGGCGCTGCTGGTCTCCCTCGCCGCGCACGCCGCGGTGGCGATCGACACGGCCCGGCTGCTGGCCGAGACCCGCTCGGCGTTGGCCGAGTTGTCGGCGGCGAACACCACCATCCGGGCGCACAGCAGCTCGGTGGAGCGGGCCGCGGCGGCGCACGACCGGATGACGGCGCTGGTGCTGCGCGGCGGCGGGGTGGAGGACGTGGCCGCCGCGGTGACCGAGGTGCTGGGCGGGGCGCTGTTGGCGTTGGACGCCCAGGGCCGGTTGCTGGCCCGGGTGGGCGAGATCGACGAGCCGGACCGGGCGGACATCGTCGAGGCGGTGGCCGCCTCGCGTACGGAGGGACGCAGCGTGCGCCGCGGCCCGCTCTGGTACGCGGCGGTGGTGGCCGGCGCGGAGAACCTGGGCGCGCTGGTGCTGCGTCCCGACGACGAGTTGGTCGACGCCGACCAGCGGATCCTGGAGCGGGCCGCGCTGGTGACCGCGCTGCTGCTGCTGTTCCGCCGGACCGTGGCCGAGGCGGAGGGGCGGGTCCGTGGCGAGTTGCTGGACGACCTGATCGCCCGGCCGCTGCGCGACACCGACGCGCTGCGCAGCCGGGCCCGCCGGCTCGGCGTGGACCTGGACGCGCCGCACGTGCTGGTGGCGGTGGGCGACGACGCGATCGCGGCGACCGGCTCGGCGCGGCAGCGGGTGCTCTCCTGGGCCACCACGTACGCTTCAGCGCGCGGTGGCCTGGCCGCGGCGCGCGACGGTCGGGTGGTCCTGATGCTGCCCGGCCAGGATGCCGGTGGCAGCGCCCGCGCGGTCGCGCG
>NZ_JBFAPG010000269.1:0-8647 GCF_040675595.1 Micromonospora sp. NPDC049580 | reverse complement strand
CGGCGATCGCGCGGCGGCGGGTGGGCAGGGCACGCCGGAACCACGCGGCCGGCGACGGCGATCTCATGCGGCACACGGTACGGGCCGCAGGCTGAGAGTTGGCTGAGATCCGCCGTACGTCCGTCCGGTTGCTCCGATCGGTGATCCATCCCGGTGCGACCGCGCATCCTCCGGCGCGGCCGGGTGAGTTGAGTTCGGATCCCGTGAATTCCGATCTTCCGCGGATATCCCCATCGATCCCTTCATGTCACACGCATCGACGGGACACAGCGTGCCCGCAACCCCGACGAACGGTGACATCGCTCGAACTGACGCAAAACTGACTCACCGGCAACCGGTCGGCCCCCACAGGGTTCGGTTAGTTTTCCGGTCCGGTGGACGGGACTTGTCGGCGAGCCCGACGCCGCGCTGTTCCCCCGCCCGACGCCGGAGGAGACACACCATGACAGTCCCCGCGCCGCGGGCCCGTCGACGGACGTCCATGCTGGGCCGGTCGTTGCCGCTGCTGCTCATCGTCGCGCTGCTGGCGCCGGTGGGGCTGCTCTTCGCATCCACCTGGCGGCAGACCGGCGACGATCGGAGCCTGGCCGACCGCGAACGGCTCGGCGTGCAGTACCTGCGCGCCCTGGCCCCGGTCACCGAGGCGCTGGTGGAAGCCCAGTCCGCGGCCGTCGCCGGACGCCCCGTCCCGGGCGAGCCGCTGAGCCGCGCCGTCGAGCAGGCCGCCACGGTGGACGCCCGCATCGGCGGGCAACTGCGCAGCCAGGAACGGTGGGCCGGGCTACGGGCCAAGGTGGAGGCGCTGCGCGACCGCAGCCCCGCCGACCCGGAGGCCGCCTACACCGCGTACGGCGAGGTCACCGACCTGCTGCTCGCCCTGCACCGCAAGATCCGGGAGAGCTCGGGACTGGGCCGTGACCCGGGCGCCGACTCGTTCTTCCTGCAGGACAGCGCCGGCGAGGAGCTGCCCGAGGCGGTGGTGGGCGCCGGCCGGCTCGCCGACCTGGGCGCGCTCGCCACCCGACGACCGGCCGCCGAACGGGCCCGCAGCCTCATGGAGCTGACCGGTATGCGGGTGTCCGCCCTGTCGCCGGCCGGGGACGTGGTCGACAACCTGCGCTCCGCCGTGGACAGCTCGGAGAGCACCGACCTGGGCGCCAACGTGCTGACCCCGCTGGACGCCTATCAGCGGTCGGTGGAGGCGCTGGCCCTGTACTCGACCCCGAGCGCCACCGGCACCATCGACCAGGGCCAACTGACCGCTGCCGCACTCAACTCGCGCAACGCCGCGCGGCAGCTCCAGCCGGTCATCCTCGGCGAGCTGGACGCCCTGCTCACCGAGCGGATCGACGGGCTGGCCCGGGACCGCTGGGTGGCCGCCGGTGCGGGCGCGCTGGCCTTCCTGCTGCTGGCCTGGCTCGCCGGCATGCTGGTCGCCGCCGGTCGACGCGCACGTCGGCGGGCCGCCACGTCGGACGCCGGCACCCCCGCCGCCCCGCCGCCCGGCGACCCCTGGCAACCGCCAGCCCCGACCAGCCAACCGGCCGATCCTCGTCCGCTGCAACCGGTCGGCGCGGCCCACGAGCCGGTCCTCGCGCAGTGGGGGCCGTTCGATGCTTCTCGGTAGGCTTCGGATCCGCGGAAAGCTCGCGTTGCTCGTGGTGATCCCCCTGCTCAGCATGGTCGGCCTCGCGGTGCCCGTGGTGCTGGACCGGGTGGCCGCCGCGCAACGCGCCGCCGACATCACCGAGCAGGTGCGGCTCGCCAGCCGGGTCGGCAGCCTCGTCCAGGACCTGCAACAGGAACGCATCCTGTCGGTCGGCTACCTCCTCGGCCGGGTCGAACGCTCCGAGCTGGTCCGCAAGGCCGCCGACGTGGACGACCGGGTGGCCGACCTGCGGGCCGACGGCGGCGACGCGCTGACCGAGCGGGTCGACCACGCGCTCAGCGGGGTGTCCAGCCTCATCGACCTGCGGACGGCCGTGCTGGCCCGAGCCGCGAACCCCGGCCAGGTGATGGACGCGTTCGGCCCGGTCAACCGGGGGTTGATCGAATCGCTGCGGCTGGTCTTCAGCGTGGACACCGAGACGTTGCCGGGCCGCCAGGTGCTCGCCCTGGACGGGCTGCTGCGCGCCGACGAGGGCCTGGGCGCCTGCGCCACCCTGAGCATCCTGGTCAAGGCGATCGGCAGCCCGGACACCACCGCCGGGTACGTGGCGTGCATCGCCGCCCTCCAGGTCGACAACCTGCGCTTCCGCACCCTGATCACGCCCGAGCAGCTCAAGGTGGCCCAGCTCAACGACGCGGCGGTGGCCGCGCGTACCAGCCCCGACTTCCTGATCACCAGCGCCCGGGACCCGGCCGCCGCGGTCCGCGACGTGCCGATGGACGCGCTCTTTCCGGCCGTCCGCACGATGATCCAGCTCGGCCAGTTCGTCGAGAAGAAGCTCGTCGCCGACGTTCTCGCCGAGGTGAAGGCCGACCAGCGGCGGGCGCTGACCGCCGCGTACCTGGTGGGTGCCGCGGCGGCGTTGATCCTGGCGCTGGTGGTGCTGCTCAGCGTGGCGGTCGCGCGGACGGTGGCCCGACCGCTGAGCCAGCTCACCCGCTCCGCCGACCGGGTCGCCCGGGTCGCCGAGGCCGAGCTGGTCCGGGTCACCGACGACGAGACGGAGCACGTCCAGTCGGTCCGGTTGGAGCCGGTGGTCATCCGGTCCAACGACGAGATCGGTGACCTGGCCCGGGCCTTCGACCGGGTGCAGAACACCGCGGCCCAGCTGGTCGAGCGGCAGGTCGCCGGCCGGCGCAACGTGGCGCAGATGTTCGGCCACGTCGGGCGGCGTACGCAGAATCTGGTGAGCCGCCAGCTCGCGCTGATCGACCGGCTGGAGCAGCAGGAGGCCGACGCGGGCCGCCTGGAGCACCTGTACCGGCTCGACCACATCTCCAGCCGGCTGCGGCGCAACGCCGGCAGCCTGGTGGTGCTCTCCGGCTCGGCCGGCGCCGACGCGCACACCGCGCCGGTGCCGCTGGCCGACGTGGTCCGGCTGGCGCTCGGCGAGATCGAGGACTACACCCGCGTCGAGGTGCAGGTGCCGGCGGGCATCGCCGCCGCTCCGGCGGTCGTCGGTGACCTCGTCCTGGCGCTGGCCGAGCTGATGGAGAACGCGACAGTCTTCTCCCCGCCGCACACCCGGGTGCTGGTGGCCGGCGAGACGTCCGGGCGGGGTGCCCGGATCACGGTGGTGGACAACGGCATCGGCATGAGCGAGCAGCGACTGGCCGAGGAGAACGCCCGGCTCACCCGGCGCGAACGCCTCGACCTGGCGCCGACCGAGGTGCTCGGTCTCTTCGTGGTGGGCCGGCTGGCCCGCCGCCACGGCTGGGAGGTGAGCCTCGCCGCCACCGTGGGCGGCGGGGTGACCGCGCAGGTGGAGATCCCGCAGACGTCGCTGGTGCTGCGCCGCGCCGACCGGGCCGGGGCGACGGTCGCCCGGGCAGCCGTGCCGGACCGGGGCCGACGGCCGGCTCTCGACTCCGCCCGCGAAGCCCGCTCCCGCGCCGCCGTCGCGGCACCGGCCGGATTCGACACGGACCTGCTCAGCCGGGCCACCCGCAGCCTGGAGTCGGGCCAGTCCTGGGACGCGTTCGGCGCTCGGGAACCGGTCGACACCGGCGTTTCCGCCGCTACGGCACAGGGTCCAGCCGCCACCGCGGAAAGCCCGGCGACGGCGGCGCCGGGTCCGACCGCCGGCCCCCGGGTCCGGCAGCGGGTGCCCGGAGCCAGCCTCCCCGCCACCGCCGCGCCGACCCGGCCGGTCGACGCCACCGGCGCCGACCCGGACGCCGCTCGCGCGCTGGTCGAGGCGTTCCAGTCCGGCGTACGCCGGGCCGAGCTGAGCGTCCCGCCGGCCGCCGGCCGCCCGGTCGGGCAGTGGTCGATGCGCACAGCCACCGAGCCGGCCACCAGCGCCGGCCCCACGCTGGCGGATCCGAGCGAGACCGTCGACCTGCCCGCCACCCCGGGCGGCCTCGGCCCCACGGTGGCGGACACCGCCGGACTCAGCCGGGGCCGTCCCCGACTGAGCCGCCGGGTGCCCGGCGCTAACCTCACGGTCTCCCCACCCTGCCAGCCGTTCAGCCCGCACCCCGGGGACCCGGCCGAGGTACGCGACCTCATCACCGAGTTCGAGGCGGGCGTCGCCCGTGCTCTCCGCGAAGTCAGCCCAGACCGTCGGAACGAAGAAGGATCATCACGGTGACCAGCCCCTTCCTGCACGACAACGTCGACCACCAGAGCCAGCCCGGCGCCGTCGGGGACCTCAGTCCCGAGGCGCGCACGTTCAACTGGCTGTTGGACTCCTTCACCTCCAGCACGGCCGGGGTGCTGGAGGCGATCGCCGTCTCCTCGGACGGGCTGCTGATGGCCATGTCGGCGATCAAGGACCGCTCCAACGCGGAGCGGCTGGCCGCCGTGGTCTCCGGCATGACCAGCCTCGCCGGCGGCGCGGCCAGCTGGTACGCGCTCGGCGGCCTGAACCGGGTGATCGTCGACATGGCCGACGGCTATCTGCTGATCAGCGCGATCAGCAGTGGCTCCGTGCTCGGCGTCGTCGCCGACCGGTCGGCGAACCTGGGCACCGTCGCGTACGAGATGACGCTCTTTGCCGGTCGGGCCGGTGGTGCGCTGACCCCGCGACTGATCGTCGAGCTGAAGAACGCCGTCCAGCAGTGACCCCCGACGTCGCCGGCGAGGACCCGGACCCGGAGCCCGGGACCCGGATCCGCCCCTACCTGCGCACGCCGCACCCGGGTGGGGGCGGCGCTCCGGCGGCGCCAGAGCCGCAGCCGAGCGGTGGCGGCCCGACAGGTCCGCGGCCGTTCGTGCTCACCTCCGGGCGGGTGGCCGGCGCGGATCCGGCGATCGGGCTGGAGACGCAGGTGACCCTGCGCCCGGACGGCGGCCGGTGGACCGACCCACCGGTCGGCCTGCTGGCGCCAGAACTCCAGGCGATCATCGCGCTCTGCGCCGAGCCGATCTCGGTGGCCGAACTCTCCGCCCGGGCCCGGCTGCAGTTCGGCGTGACCCGGGTCCTGGTCGGCGACCTGCGGGCCGCCGGGCACCTGGACGTGCACGTCACCGACGCCAACGACGCCTTCGACCCCGACCTCATCCTGCGAGTGATTGATGGACTTCGTGCGATCTCCTGAATGGCCGGGCGTCCCGCTCGGAGGGCTCGCCGGCAACAGCGCCACCGCCCGCTACAGCACGGCCCCGGGGACTCCCCCGGCGCTCGGACGGGCCGCGCCGCCGCCGGCGGGGCCGCCACCGCCGTACCGGCCACCGGCCGACGCCGGGCCGACCAACCGGCCACCTGCGGCGCCACCCGTGCCGGTCAAGATTCTCGTCGCCGGCGGGTTCGGCGTGGGCAAGACCACCACGGTCGGGGCGATCTCCGAGATCGCGCCGCTGACCACCGAGGCCGAGATGACCAGCGCCGGGATCGGCGTGGACGACCCGGGCGTACGGTCGAGCAAGACCACCACGACGGTGGCGATGGATTTTGGTTGCGTGACAATCGACCGCAGTCTGAAGCTCTACCTGTTCGGCACCCCTGGGCAGGCACGGTTCGGTTTCATGTGGGACGACCTGGCCCGGGGTGCGCTCGGCGCGCTGGTGGTGGTCGACAGCTCCCGGCTGGACGATTGTTTCCCGGCGATCGACTTCTTCGAGCGGGCCGGGTTGCCGTTCGTGGTCGGGGTCAACGCGTTCGACGGGCGACTGGCCCTGGAACTTGGCGAGATCCGGTGGGCGCTCGCCATCGGCGATCATGTTCCCCTGGTGCAGTTCGACGCCCGGGACCGGCTCTCGGTGCGGGACGCCCTGCTGGTCGTCCTGGACCGGGCGTTGGACCGGGCCACCCGGGACAGGAAGGCCTGAGTCGACCGGCTCCGGCCGTGGCGGGAAGGGGTGATCTGTGAGGGGCGACCTGGACGAGACGCTGGCCCGGTTGGCCCGGCGCGAGGAGGCGCTGCGCCGGCGGGTCACCGATCGGGACGACACCGCGCCACCGCCGGGCCCGACCGCTGGGCAGGGCGCCGCCACGGGTGGGCGCAACGCCGGGCCCGCCCGGCACGATGGGCGGCACGCGGAACGGGAGAGCCCCGGCGACGTCGTCGGGTGGGGTCCGGTCGAGGAGGTGGCCGAGGCGGTCCGCCAGGTCGTCGGCGCACACCCGGGCCTGGCGGTGACCGTCCGCGTCGAGCACGACGGTCGGACGTACCCGCTGCGGGTCTCCTGGGACGGCCCGGACGTCACGGTCGGCCCGGAGCTGCCGGTGCAACCCCCGCCGTCCTGGCCGCTGTCCGGTCGGACGGTGCCGGCGTGGGCACCCGGCCCGGACGGGTTGACCCCGGACCCGGCGGCCCGTCTGGCTGAGCTGATCCGGCGGGATCCGTCGCTGCTGGATGAGTTGGATCCGCGGCGCTGACCGCCCCGACGAGCTGACGGCGGCTACGGTCGGGCGGTGGCCCAACCCGACCTGACCCTGACGGCGAGCCTGCGGCCCGCGGCGCTGGACGCCCGACGGGGCATCGTGCGGCTGCACCCGGAGGCGCTGACCGCGCTGGGGCTGCGCCCCGGCGACCCGGTGCGACTGACGGGCCGCCGGCAGACCGCGGGGATCGTCGCGGCGGCCGGGGCGGGCGCGAGCAGCGCCCTGCTGTACGCCGACGACCTGACGCTGGGCAACCTGGGCCTGCGGGACGGCGCTTCGGTGCGGGTGTCGCCGCTGCCGCTGACCCCGGCGGGCCGGGTCACGCTGACCGGGCCGGTGCAGGTGGTGGCGGCGGTCAGCCCGGAGATGCTCCGGCTCGCCCTGCTCGGCAAGGTGGTCACGGCGGGCGACGACGTGTCGCTGCTGCCGCAGGACGTGCTGCCGGACGCCTCGACGCGCAGCCTCGTCGAGGCGGCCCGGCGCAGCCTCGCCACCACCGTCGGCTTCGCCTGGACCAGCACCCTGCTCACCGTGGTCGCCGTCGAGGAGTCCGCCGGGTCGTTGGTCACCATGGACACGGTGGTCGCCTGGGAGCACGGGCCGGCCACCCACGGCGAGCCCGTTGGGGCGCCTGGGTTCGGCGCGGTTCCGGCAGTGGACGCGACCGGCGACGCGCCGGACGTGGACGAACTGCCCGGCCTGCGGGCCCAGGCCGAGGAGCTGACCGAGCTGTTGGATCTCGGCTTCCACCATCGGGAGGTGCTGGGCCGGCTGGGCACCACCATCTCGCTGGGTGTGCTGCTCTCCGGGCCGGCCGGCTCCGGGAAGTCGGCGCTGGTCCGGGCCGTCGCGGCCCGGGTGGGCGCCCGCGTCCACCCGCTGTGGGCGCCCGAGGTGGCCGCGCTGACCAACCAGGCGGCCGCCGACCGGCTGCGCGCCGCGGCGACGACGGTTCGTGCCGGCGGACCGGCGGTGCTGCTGGTCACCGATGTGGAGGCGTTGGCCCCGGCGGAGGAGCCCGGCCCGCTGGCCACGGTGTTCCGGCAGGTGCTCGCGGAGACCGTCCACGCCGGCGTCGCCGTGGTCTGCACCACCGGTCGACCCGAGGCGGTCGACCCGGCGCTGCGCGCACCGGACCTGTTGTCGCTGCGGATCAGCGTTCCACTGCCCGACCCGGCCCTGCGCCGTGAGCAGCTCACCGTGCTGACCCGGCAGGTGCCGCTCGCCGACGACGTCCGGCTGGACGAGGTGGCCGGGCGTACCCCCGGGTTCGTCGCGGCGGACCTGGCCGCGCTGGTCCGGGAGGCCGGGGTACGCGCGGCGCTGCGGCAGAAGACCGCGCGGACGCCCACGGTGGCGATGGCCGACTTCACCGCCGCCCTGGAGGTGGTCCGGCCGACGACGATGGCCGCGTCCACCCTGGAGCTGGCGTCGGTGACCCTGAACGACGTCGGCGGCCTGGACGAGGTCAAGCAGACGCTTACCGAGTCGGTGCTGTGGCCGCTGACCTATCCGGACACGTTCGCCCGCCTCGGCGTACAGCCACCGCGCGGCGTGCTGCTCTACGGCCCACCCGGCTGCGGCAAGACGTACCTGGTCACCGCGCTCGCCGGGTCGGGGCGGGCGAACGTGCTCTCGGTGAAGGGCGCGGAGCTGCTCTCCAAGTGGGTGGGCGAGAGCGAACGCGCGGTACGCGAGCTGTTCCGCCGCGCCCGGGAGGCCGCCCCGACGCTGATCTTCCTGGACGAGGTGGACGCGTTGGCGCCGGTACGCGGGCAGGCCACCGACGGGGGCACCACGGATCGGGTGGTCGCCGCGCTGCTCACCGAGCTGGACGGGGTGGAGACGCTGCGCAACGTGGTGGTGGTCGGCGCCACGAACCGGCCGGACCTGGTCGACCCGGCGCTGCTGCGACCCGGCCGGTTGGGGCGACTGGTCTACGTGCCGCCGCCGGACGGGCCGGCCCGCGCGGAGATCCTGCGGGCCGCGTCCCGGCACGTGCCGCTGGCGCCCGACGTCGACCTGGCCGCCCTCGGCGCGGAGCTGTCCGGCTTCTCGGCGGCGGACTGCGCGGCGGTGGTCCGGGAGGCGGCGCTCGCGGCGATGCGGGAATCCCTGGCCGCCGCCACGGTCACCGCCGCGCACGTGGC
>NZ_JBFAPG010000268.1:0-8654 GCF_040675595.1 Micromonospora sp. NPDC049580 | reverse complement strand
ATGCTGCTCGCACAGCATGCCGGACGCCGTCGTCGTGGGAAGGGAAACGAGACAGCCGTGACGGAGACCCACAGCACCGCGGCGCGCGGGGACAGCGGCCCGGAGGCCGCCCGGTTGGTGGCCAGCCGGGTGCTGGACGTGCCGGACTTTCCCCAGCCCGGTGTCCTGTTCAAGGACCTGATGCCGCTGTTCGCCGACGGGAAGGCGTTCCGCGAGGTGGTCGACGAGATCGTCGCGTACCACGGGCGGGACGGCTTCGACGTCGTGGTGGGCATCGAGGCGCGCGGCTTCGTCGTCGCGGCAGCTGTCGCGTACGCGGCCGGGGTGGGCGTGGTGCCCGTGCGCAAGGCGGGCAAGCTGCCCCGCCCGGCGCACTCGGTGTCGTACGCCCTCGAGTACGGCGAGGCCACCCTGGAGGTGCACGAGGACGCCTTCACCGCCGGCCACCGGGTGCTTGTCGTCGACGACGTGCTGGCCACCGGCGGCACCGCCGAGGCGACGCTGGACCTGGTCGAGCGGGCCGGCGGGACGGTCACCGGCTTCACCGTGCTGCTGGAGCTCGGCTTCCTGGGCGCGCGGGAACGGCTGGCGCCGCGTCCGGTCCATGCCCTGCTGACCGTTTGAACCCGGCCCACCGGGCGGAGGTCGCGCCGACCGTCCGGCGGAGCGGCAGGGGACCGTCCGTGCGGGTAGCATTGCCCTTTGCTGACGCCGGCGGTACACCGTCCGGCGACGCGAGACCAGGCCGGCCGATGTTCGGCCGGTGTGTTTCCGGCGAGCGGTGAGGAGGCCGGTGTCCCACGATGTCGTCCCTCCGGCGGAGGGCACGGTGCACCCGACAGGCGACGCTGACGGCTCGGTGACCGACCGGAACGGCGACGCGCCGGCCCGGGTGACGGGCACCGACAACGGCTCCGGCAGGGCTCCTGCCGACGACGCGACGGCTCCGACCGGGGTCACGGCGAGCGCCACCACGGAGGCGTCCCCGGGCGCCGACGGGGTCGTGGTCCCGTTTCCGACCGACGCCGGCGTCGACCCGTCGCCGAGCGGTGGCTTCGGGCTGTCCAACGCGCCCACCGGTCGGCGGGTGCGCGCCCGGCTGGCCCGGTTCAACGCGCCCTGGCAGACCTCGCAGGTCAGCGAGGTGCTGGAGCCGCTCATCGCGAGTCACCGCGAGAACCACCCGAAGGCCGACGCGCGGCTGCTCCAGCGCGCCTTCGACACGGCGGCGCGGTGGCACTCCGGGCAGTACCGCAAGTCCGGCGACCCGTACATCACCCACCCGCTCGCCGTCGCCACCATCCTCGGCAACCTGGGGATGGACACCACCACGCTGGTGGCCGCGCTGCTGCACGACACCATCGAGGACACCGAGTACACCCTCGACGCGATGCGCGCCGACTTCGGCGGCGAGGTCGCCCTGCTGGTCGACGGTGTCACCAAACTGGACAAGGTCAAGCTGGGCGACGCCGCCAAGGCCGAGACGATCCGCAAGATGGTCGTGGCGATGGCCAAGGACCCGCGGGTGCTGGTGATCAAGCTGGCCGACCGGCTGCACAACATGCGCACCCTGACCTTCCTGCCCCGCCCCAAGCAGGAGCAGAAGGCCAAGGAGACGCTGGAGATCCTGGCGCCGCTGGCGCACCGGCTCGGTATGAACACGATCAAGTGGGAGCTGGAGGACCTGGCCTTCGGCACCCTGTTCCCGAAGCGCTACGAGGAGATCAACCGGCTGATCGGGGAGCACCAGCCGCAGCGGGAGTCGCTGCTGAGGCAGGTCACCCAGAAGGTCGGCACCGACCTGAAGGCCGCCAAGATCAAGGCGGAGACGACCGGGCGGCCGAAGCACCTCTACTCGATCTACCAGAAGATGATCGTGCGGGGTCGCGACTTCAACGACATCTACGACCTGGTCGGCGTCCGGATCCTGGTCGACACCGTGCGGGACTGCTACGCGGCGCTCGGCGTGATCCACGCCAACTGGCAGCCGGTGCCGGGGCGGTTCAAGGACTACATCGCGATGCCCAAGTTCAACATGTACCAGTCGTTGCACACGACGGTCATCGGGCCCACCGGCAAGCCGGTGGAGATGCAGATCCGCACGTACGCGATGCACCGCACCGCGGAGTTCGGCATCGCCGCGCACTGGAAGTACAAGGAGCACAAGGGCACCCAGATCGTCGGCCCGCCGGCGCACATCGACGAGATGACCTGGCTGCGGCAGCTGCTGGACTGGCAGCGGGAGGCGGCCGACCCGAGCGAGTTCCTGGACGCGCTGCGCTTCGACCTGTCCAGCCAGGAGGTGTACGTCTTCACCCCGAAGGGTGACGTCATCCCGCTGCCGACCGGGTCGACGCCTGTGGACTTCGCGTACGCGGTGCACACCGAGGTGGGGCACAAGTGCATCGGCGCGCGGGTCAACGGCAAGCTGGTGCCGCTGGAATCGACGCTGTCCAACGGCGACGTGATCGAGATCTTCACGTCGAAGTCCGAGACGGCCGGCCCCACACAGGACTGGCTGGGCTTCGTCAAGAGCCCGCGCGCCCGCACGAAGATCCGCCAGTACTTCAACAAGGAGCGGCGCGAGGAGGCGATCGAGGCCGGCAAGGACGCGATCGTCAAGGCGATGCGCAAGCAGGGCATGCCGTTGCAGCGGATGCTCACCTCCGACGCGCTGATGTCGATCGCCCGGGACCTGCACCTCGCCGACGTGGCGTCGCTGTACGCGGCGGTCGGCGACAGTCAGGTCTCCGCGCAGTCGGTGGTGCAGAAGCTGATGGCCGCGTACGGCGGCGAGGAGGGCGCGGCGGAGGACATCGCCGAGACCGCCGTCGCCACCCGGCCGCCGCGCAGCCGCCAGAGCAGCAGCGACCCCGGCGTGGTGGTCCGTGGCGTCAGCGACGTGTGGATCAAGCTGGCCCGCTGCTGCACCCCGGTCCCACCGGACTCGGTGTTCGGCTTCGTCACCCGCTCCGGCGGGGTGAGCGTGCACCGCGACGACTGCGCCAACGCCGAGGACCTGCGGGCCCAGGCCGAGCGGGTGGTCGAGGTGAGCTGGAAGCTCACGTCCGCCTCCACGTTCCTGGTGGCGATCCAGGTCGAGGCACTGGACCGGCACAAGCTGCTCGCCGACGTCACCCGGGTGCTCTCCGACGAGCGGGTCAACATCCTGTCCGCCACCGTCACCACCACCCGCGACCGGGTGGCGGTGAGCCGGTTCAGCTTCGAGATGGCCGACCCGAAGCACCTGGGCCACCTGCTGGCCACCGTCCGCAAGGTCGACGGGGTCTTCGACGCGTACCGGGTCACCTCGGGCGCCTGAACACCGTACCCCGCACACGAGAGCGCCCGCCGGCTCAGCCGGCGGGCGCTTCCTCGTCTCGTGCGGGTGTCAGCCCTGCGGCGGGCTCATCGTGAGGTCGGTGATCGTGACCTCCTTCTTCGGGTGGCCGCCACCGGCCTGCTGCGCGAACGCCCCGTCGTCGCCGGCCTTGGCCACGTCCTTGACGATGTCCATGCCGCCGGTGACGGTGCCCAGCACCGTGTACGCCGGGTCCAGCGGCGAGTCGCCGTAGACGATGAAGAACTGGCTGCCGGTGCTGCCCGGCTGACCGGAGTTGGCCATCGCGATGACACCCTCCGGGTACGGCGGGCGCTTGTCGGTGGGCAGGTTCTCCTCCGGCAGCCGGAAGCTCGGGCCACCCGTGCCGTCGGTGTCCCGCCAGCCCTTGCCGGTGGCGCTCGGGTCACCGCACTGCAGCACCTTGATGCCCTCGGTCACCAGGCGGTGGCACTTGCTGTTGTCGAAGAAGTTCTTCTCCGCGAGGTAGGTGAAGGCGCCCGCCGTGCACGGCACCTGCGACCGGTCGACCTTGGCCGTGATCGGGCCCAGGTTGGTGGTGATCGTCATGGTCTGCACGCCCTTGGCGGACTGCTGGTTGCTGGGCACCCCGACGTCCTTGATCTGCGGGGGCCGCTGGTCGGCGGGCATCGCGTTGTAGACGCACTCGCTGGCGCCGGGCGCCGAGGCGGCGGTGTCGCTCTTGTCGTCGTCGCCGCCGAGGGTCGTGGCCAGCCAGACGGTGCCGGCGACCACGAGCACCAGCACGGCCGCCGCGCCGACGATCGCCTGCGTCTGGCGGCGCTTGCGGGCCTTGGCCGAGCGCTCGGCCATCTCCTTCTCGAGTCGGGCGCGTGCCGCCGCGCGCTGCCGCTCTCTGGTGGACGTCACGCCTGGATCCTCCTGGCTGTTTGCTGCGGGGTGCCGCTCGGGTGGGGTGGGGCGACCGGTCAGCCGGCGCTCGGGCTGCTGGCCGGTGCACCGGACGGCGCCGGTGCCGCGCCGGTGACCGGCTCGCCGACCGTGAGGCTCTGGATCACCACGTCGGTCTTGGGCTTGACCTTGGCCCCGGTCCCATTGTCCACGGTCGGCAGGGCACCGATCTTCTCGACCACGTCGAGCCCACCGGTCACCTTGCCGATCACCGGGTACTTCGGGTCCGTGGTCGTGAAGTCCTTGAAGAAGATCAGGAACTGGCTGCCGTTGGTGCCGGGCGGGTTGGAGATCATCGCGACGGTCCCCTTGGGGTACGTCGGCGGCTGACCGGGCGCCGGGCTGGCCGACGGCGACGCCGACGGCACGGTCGGCACGTCCTCGTCGTAGAACGAGTAGGTCGGCCCGCCGAGGCCGGTGCCGCTGGGGTCACCGCAGCGCAGCGCGCCGTCGGCGGTGATCTCGTGGCACTTGGTGTTGTCGTAGAACGACCGGCTCGCCAGGTGGGCGATGCTCGCCGCGGCGCAGGGGGAGTTGGCCAGGTTCAGCTCGGCGGTGATCGGCGCACCCTGGTTGGTGGTGACCGTCATCGCCCGGGTGCCGTCGGTCGGCAGGCCCTTGGTCGCCGGCGTGCCGACGTCCTTGAGGTTGGTGTTGGCGGTCGCGTCCTGCGGCGTCCAGAGGCAGGTGTCCTCCGCGGCGGTGTTCTTCTTCGGATCGGAGTCGAACGCCCCGAGCGCCCAGGCCGAGCCGGCCACGATCACCGCGAGGACCAGGAAGGCGCCGACACCGGCCTGGATCTGCCGGCGGCGCCGCGTGGCGGCGGCCCGGCGAGCCAGCTGCCGGTCGAGCTTGGCCCGCGCCAGTTTGCGCTGCCGGTCCCTGCTGGAAGCCACAGGTGCTCCCCTTTCCTCTGCCTGGTCGTCACCGGCGGCCGGGTACCCCGGCCCGTCCGGGCTCGCGTGTGCCACGCCACACGCCCGCCAGAGTGTACGGCTAGTGACTGGGAATGTGGTGTACGAGGTCCACCCCGCCGCCAGCAGCCCATATCGTGCGATGTCACTGTGTCGGATGGGGCCTCGGGGGCGGACGCGGCAAACGCGCTCGCCCCGCCGGTTAGGCTGCTGGGCAGGACGACAGCTCGACGGAGAGGACAGCGCCCGTGCTCGTGGCCGGCTTTCCCGCGGACGCCTTCGGCACCAACTGCTATGTGGTGGCCACCGCGCCGGGGGAGCAGTGCGTGGTGGTCGATCCCGGCATCGGGGTGCTCGACCAGCTCGACGCGCTGCTCGCCGAGCACCGCCTGCATCCGGCCGCCGTGCTGCTCACCCACGGCCACCTGGATCACACGTTCTCGGTGGCGCCGGTCTGCGGTGCGCGCGGGATCACCGCGTACGTGCACCCCGGCGACCGGGAGATGCTCGCCGACCCGGCCAAGGGCCTGTCGACCGATCTGACCTCGCTCTTCGGTGGCCGGCTGAGCTACACCGAGCCGGAGGACGTGGCCGAGCTGACCGACGGCGCGACCCTCACGCTCGCCGGCCTGGAGATCGCCGTCGACCACGCCCCGGGCCATACCGGCGGGTCGGTGCTGTTCCGGCTGCCCGGCGCCGGGTCGGGGTGGGAGGCCGACGAGATCTGCCTCTCCGGCGACGTCCTCTTCGCCGGCTCGATCGGCCGCACCGACCTGCCCGGCGGCAGCATGCCGGCGATGCTCACCAGCCTGCGCGACAAGATCCTCCCGCTGGCCGACGACACCGTCGTGCTGCCCGGGCACGGCCCCAGCACCACCATCGGCCGCGAGCGCGCCAGCAACCCGTACCTCATCGAGGTGGCCGGCGCGGCGCCGGCCGCTCCCACCCGGGGCCTCTAGTTCTTCGTCCGCGCCGCGCGCGGACCCACGACACCACCGCGCCGCGGGCGCGGGATCGCAAGGAGTACGCCGATGAGCAAGCCCACGCCCATCTCCGGTTTCCCGGAGTGGACCCCCGGCCAGCGGATGATCGAGCAGTTCGTGCTCGGCAAGATCCAGGACACCTTCGAGCTGTACGGGTTCGCGCCGCTGGAGACCCGCGCCGTGGAGCCACTGGACCAGCTGCTGCGCAAGGGCGAGACCTCCAAGGAGGTCTACGTGGTCCGGCGGCTGCACGCCGACGCCGAGGGATCCGGTGGCGACGACCAGCTCGGCCTGCACTTCGACCTGACCGTGCCGTTCGCCCGGTATGTGTTGGAGAACGCCGGCAAGCTGCACTTCCCGTTCCGTCGTTACCAGATCCAGAAGGTGTGGCGGGGTGAGCGCCCGCAGGAGGGCCGCTACCGGGAGTTCGTCCAGGCCGACATCGACATCATCGACCGGGACACCCTGGCCCCGCACCACGAGGCGGAGATGCCGCTGGTCATCGGGGACGCGCTGCGCGCCCTGCCCATCCCGCCGGTGACCATCCAGGTCAACAACCGCAAGATCTGGGAGGGCTTCTTCCGCGGCATCGGGGTGACCGACCCGGAGGCGGCGCTGCGCACCGTCGACAAGCTCGACAAGATCGGCCCGGCGAAGGTGGCCGAGCTGCTGGCCGAGACCGCCGGGGCGAGCGAGGCGCAGGCCAAGGCGTGCCTGGCGCTGGCCGAGATCTCCGCCCCGGACGCCTCGTTCGCCGACGCCATCCGGGCGCTCGGGGTGACCGACCCGCTGCTCGACGAGGGCGTCGAGGAGCTGGTCCGGGTGGTGGACACCGCCGCCGAGCACTCGCCCGGCCTCTGCGTGGCGGACCTGCGCATCGCCCGTGGCCTGGATTACTACACGGGCACCGTCTACGAGACCCAGCTGCGCGGCTACGAGCGCTTCGGCTCGATCTGCTCCGGCGGCCGGTACGACAACCTGGCCAGCGCCGGCGCCACCTCGTACCCCGGGGTGGGCATCTCGATCGGCGTGACCCGGCTGCTCGGGCTGCTCTTCGGCGCGGGGGAGCTGTCGGTCTCCCGTTCGGTGCCCACCTGTGTCGTGGTGGCCCTGGCCGACGAGGAGCAGCGCCCGGCCAGTGGCCGGATCGCGTCGGCGCTGCGCCGGCGGGGCATCGCCACCGAGGTGTCGCCGAGCGCGGCGAAGTTCGGCAAGCAGATCCGCTACGCCGAGCGGCGCGGCATCCCGTACGTCTGGTTCCCGGGGGCCGACGGCGCTCCGGACGAGGTGAAGGACATCCGCTCGGGTGAGCAGGTCACGGCCGACGCGAGGGAGTGGGCGCCGCCCCGGGAGGACCTGAAGCCGAAGGTCGGTTGAGTGTCACGACTGGCGCGGACGGCCGCGGGGACCTACGGTAGCGTAAGTTACGCCACCGTAGGGAGTTACTCGTGACCGTGAGCACCACACTGAGCCAGACCGCCCTGCTCGTCGAGCTGGAGCCGGTCGTCGCGCGCAACCTGGACCGCCACCTCTCGCTGGCGAAGGAGTGGTTCCCGCACGAGTACGTGCCGTGGAGCGAGGGTCGCACGTTCGACGGGCCGCTCAACGGTGAGGCGTGGTCGCCGACCGACTCGACCATCCCGGACGTCGCCCGTACCGCGCTGATCGTCAACCTGCTGACCGAGGACAACCTGCCCTCGTACCACCACGAGATCGCCACCCTGTTCGGCCGAGACGGCGCGTGGGGCACCTGGGTGCACCGGTGGACCGCGGAGGAGGGCCGGCACGGCACGGCCATCCGCGACTACCTGACCGTCACCCGGGCGGTCGACCCGGTGGCGCTGGAGCGCGCCCGGATGACCCACATGTCCGCGGGCTACGTCAACGTGCACGACGACGAGGTGCTGCACTCGCTGGCGTACGTCTCGTTCCAGGAGCTGGCCACCCGCATCTCGCACCGCAACACCGGCAAGGCCACCGGCGACCCCGCCTGCGAGGCGCTGCTGGCCCGGGTCGCCGCCGACGAGAACCTGCACATGGTCTTCTACCGCAACCTGCTCGCCGCCGCGTTCGAGCTGGCCCCGAGCCAGGCCATGCGGGCGGTCGCCGACGTGGTGGCCAACTTCCAGATGCCCGGCAACGGCATCGACGGCTTCGCCCGCAAGTCGGTGGCGATCGCCCTCGCGGGCATCTACGACCTGCGCCAGCACCGCGACGAGGTGTTGCAGCCGGTGCTGCGCCAGTGGGACGTCTTCAACGTGACCGGCCTCGACGCCGACGGCGAAGCCGCCCGCGAACAGCTCGCGGCCCAGCTGGAGGCCCTGGAGAACGCGGCGGCTCGCTTCGAAGAAAAGCGCGACGCCCGAGCAGCCCGCCTAGCCCTCCGCTAACCCCACCCCACCCCACCCCGCGCCCCCACCCCACCCGCCACACTCCGTTGATCATGAAGTAATTGCCCGCCTCGTCGGCGTGTCGGGGCAATAA
>NZ_JBFAPG010000267.1:0-8668 GCF_040675595.1 Micromonospora sp. NPDC049580 | reverse complement strand
CCCGCGGCGTCCCGATCGACTGCGTCGGCTTCCAGTCCCACCTGGGCACCTCGGTGCCCAGTGACTACCAGGCCAACCTGCAGCGCTTCGCCGACCTCGGCGTCGACGTGCAGATCACCGAGCTGGACATCACCCAGGGCTCCAACCAGGCCAACGCCTACGCCCAGGTCACGCGGGCATGCCTGGCCATTCCCCGCTGCACCGGCATCACGGTGTGGGGTGTCCGGGACAGCGACTCGTGGCGCGGCAACGACAACCCCCTGCTGTTCGACCGCTCGGGCAACAAGAAGGCGGCGTACACCTCGGTCCTCAATGCCCTGAACTCCGGCGGAACCCCCACCCCGACCACCCCGCCGCCGACGACCCCGCCGCCCACCACCCCGCCGCCGACCACTCCGCCGCCGACCACTCCGCCGCCCACGACCCCGCCGCCGACCGGTTCCGGATGCTCGGCCTCGGTGTCGCTGAACTCCTGGAACGGCGGCTTCGTCGCCACCGTCAAGGTCACCGCCGGTTCGACGGCCCTGCGGGGTTGGACGGTCCGGATCACGCTGCCCTCGGGCACCGCAGTCACCAACACCTGGAGCGCGCAGGCCAGCGGCTCGTCGGGCACTGTGGACTTCCGCAACGTCGACTACAACGGCCAGGTCGGCGCGGGAGCCAGCACCGAGTTCGGCTTCCAGGGCACCGGTGCCAGCCCGTCCGGCACCCCCACCTGCACCGCGAGCTGATCCGTCCCCTCTCAGCTCACCACCCCGGCACCCCCGGGGCGTCGCGGACGTGCCGCGCGCCCCGGGGGTGCCGTACTACCAGAAGATCAGATGGACGGCGTACGGACGCCTGGCCGTCCTGCTCCCGGGCCAGCGCCAGCGGGCCGGCCAGGCGTCGTCGACGTCGCCGCGCCACCGCTCGTACGCCAAGAAGCAGGAGCAGCAGCGCGAGGTGCACCCACGGCGGGGCCCAGGCGGTGACCGCGACGGACGTCCGGCGCAGGTCGGCGCCTGCTCACACCCGAGTCCTCTGGACCACCCTGGCAACCAGGGCCTCCGCGACGTCACGCACCTTGCGGTTGGTGTCCTGGGAAATCTTCGACAGCAACGCGAACGCCTCGTCCGGCGTGCACCGCCGCTCCCCCATGATGATCCCCTTGGCCTGCTCGATCACCGCCCGACTGCGCATCGCCTCCCGCAACTGCTCGGCCAGGGTGGCGGCGCTGTCGTACAGGTGGGCGTTGGCCAGCGCCACCGCCGCGTACGCGGCGAAGTGTTCCGCGACCGCGATCGCCGGCGGATCGAAGGCGTTCGCCGTGCCGCCGTAGACGTTGAGCGCCCCCACCACCGACTCCTGGATCGGCAGCCCGATCGACAACGAACTGCCCACGCCGACTTCACGCGCCCGCTGTGCCCACTGCGGCCAGCGCTGCTCGACGGTCATGTCCGGCAGGGAGATGGTGTCGCCGCTGGCGGAGGCGTCCAGGCACGGGCCCCGATTCTGCTCGTACTGCCGCTCGTCCAGCTCGCGGGCCAGATCGCCGGTGAACGCGGCGGTCCAACCCGCGCGATCCCGGACCAGGGTGACCGAGACCTCCCTGGCGCCGGGAACGCTCCGGTTGGCCAGCGTGGCCACCCGGCGCAGCATGTCGTCGAGGCTGATCTCGTCGAGTCTGATCCGGCTCAACTCGGCCAGCGCCTGCGCGGGATCCACAGTCGGCTCGGTCATCGCCGACGTCCGTGTCGGCCGGCACCCGCCGGCAGGTGGGAGTCGCGCACAGTCGGTCACCCCGTCGGATCGTGGCGGCATCTCGCTGCGTGACCGCCGTCGACGTCCTGCCTACCCCGTGCGGCGCCGACTCACACCGCAGCCGGCCGGCTCAGGCGTCCAGGCTGGAGCGGACGGCAGCGGTCAACCGGTTGGCGCGCTCGTCGCCCGCGGAGTACATCTGGTTGACCACGTAGCCGAACCCCACCTCGTGGTGCGCGTCGGCGAAGGCGAGGTTTCCTCCGGCGCCGTCGTGGCCGAAGCTGCGCTCCCCGAGCAGCGGCCGCGCCGGCGGAGAGTGCAGCAGAAAACCGCTGCCCCAGCGCTGGCCGGTGTCGGGCGGGCCGTGTCGCTGCTGACCCTGGGAGCGGACGACGACCGCGTCGTCCACCGACGCCCCGGTGAGCAGGGGGCCACCCCGCAGGTCGGACACGCAGGCCGCGTAGAGCCGCGCCAGGCCGTCCGCGGTGCTCACCGCGCCCGCGCCCGGGATGCCGGCGGCCTGGATGGCGGGGTCGTTGAAGCTGACCAGACCGTCGGCGTCGGCGGGGAAGGCGAACGCGCCACCCATGGTGATGCCCCGTTCGGCGACCGGGTCGACGAACGGATCGGCGTCCGGCGGTGGCGCCAGATCCCAGGCGGCGGTGTCGCGCTCGCTGGCGGGGAGCCCGAGCCAGGTCCGCAGTCCCAGCGGCCGCGCGAGGGTGTCGTGGAAGTACGCGCCGGGAAGCTGGCCGGTGACGCGGTGGATGACCTCGCCGACGAGCCACCCGTAGGTCATCGAGTGGTAGCTGTGCGCGGTGCCCGGCTGCCACAGCGGCGTCTGCGCCTCGATCGCCGCGACGACCGGGTCCCAGGCGAGCACCTCGTCGAGGGTCAGGGGTCGGTCCAGCGCCGGCAGGCCGGCCTGGTGGGTGAGCAGCCAGCGTACGGGGATGTCCGCCTTGCCGTGCTGACCGAACTCCGGCCAGTAGCGCGTCACGGGCGCGTCGAGGTCCAGCCGCCCCTGCTGCGCCAGCAGGTACGCGCAGATCGCCAGGATTCCCTTGGTGCAGGAGAAGACGACGGCCGGCGTGTGCGCCGTCCAGGGCCGTCCGGTGCGGGTGTCGGCCAGCCCGCCGTACAGGTCGACGACCTTGCGGCCCCGCACGTAGAGGGTGACCGCGGCGCCGACCTCGCCCCGGGAGGTGAAGTTGTCGCGGAACGCGTCGGCGACGCGCCCGTAGCGTTCGTCGACGTCGCCGTGGATCTGCGTGGCCACTGCCTATCCCTTCAGTGAGCCCTGGATCAGGGCCTTGATGAACTGTCGCTGGAAGATCAGGAACACGATGAGGGTAGGGGTGAGGATCAGTAGCGAACCAGCGCACAGCAGCACCAGGTCGGTGCCCCACTGGCCCTGGAAAGCACCGAGCGCCCCGGCCATCGTGCGTTTGGTGGCGTCGTCGACGAGGACGATCGCGAGCAGGAACTGGTTCCACGTCCACAGGAACATCAGGATCGTCAGCGACGCGATGGCCGGTCGGGCGAGCGGCACCTGGACCCGCCAGAACAGCTGCCAGGTGCTGCTGCCGTCCACCCGGGCGGCCTCGGACAGCTCGACCGGCACGTTGGTGAAGTGGGCACGCATCCAGAACACCGCGAACGGCATGTAGAGGCCGATCAGCGGCAGGATGATGGCCCACCGGGTGTTGAGCAGCCCGAGGTCCTGCATCTGGTAGTAGAGCGGGGTGACCACGGCCTCGAACGGCAGGGTGAGTCCGAGCAGCAGCAGGCCGAAGACGAGCCGGCCGCCGGGCACCCGCAACTGGCCCAGCCCGAAGCCGGCCATGGTGGCGATGAGCACCGACACCGGTACGACGCCGGCCACGATGAGCAGACTGGAGCGCAGCAGCGCGCCCATGTTGGCGGCGGTGAACGCGTCGGCGAAGTTTCCCCACTGCGGGTCGGACGGCCAGGCCAGCCCGTCGGGTACGGTGCCGCGCGGTTGCAGGGCGGCCGAGAGCATGCTCACGAACGGCAGCAAGGTGACGAGGATCAGGGCGATCAGGAAGACTCGCCCGGTCACCTGCTCACGTCGGCTCAGGTTCACGGCTTCTCCTTGCGGGTCAGTCGCTGGATCGGCAGCACGAACGCCAGCACCAGCAGCATGAGCACGACGGCGAGCGCCGAGGCCAGCCCGACCTGACGCTGCGAGAAGGCGAGGCGGTAGATCTCCAGGCCGGGAACGGTGGTCTGCAGACCCGGGCCTCCGCTGGTCGAGATGTAGACGATGTCGAAGCTCGCCAGGGCGGCGATGATCGTGACGGTGAGGCAGACCCCGATCTCCTGGCGCAGGCTGGGCAGGGTCACCGCGAGGAACTCACGGACCGGCCCCGCGCCGTCCAGCCGGGCGGCCTCGTAGAGCGCCGGGTCGATCTTGCTCATGCCGGTGACCAGCAGAATCGTGCAGAGACCGAGCAGGACCCAGGCGCCGATCACCCCGACGGCGGGCAGCGCCGTGTCGAAGTCGCCGAGCCACGCGCGGGCGAGGCCACCCAACCCGAGCGCGCGCAACACCTGGTTGACCAGCCCGTTGGTCGAGAGCAGCCAACTCCACGCGATGCCGGCCGCGACGAGTGGGATGACCTGTGGCAGGAACAGGATCGTCCGGACGACCGTCCCGAACGCGCCGGTGGTGATCCGGCGGACCATGCTCGCCACCAGCAGCCCGAGCGCGACCGGGATGAAACTGAAGAAGACGATCAGGATGATCGCGTTGGAGATGATCTTCAGCAGGTCGCTGTCGGTGAACACGGTGACGTAGTTGTCCAGGCCCGCCCAGCGGGCGACGCCGATCCCGTTCCAGTCGTAGAACGAGTACTGGACGGTCAGGGCGAGGGGGCGCAGGACGAAGACCGCGTACATCAGCAGGGCGGGCAGGACGTACAACCAGCCGGTCCCGGCCGCGCGGGCCCACCGGCGTCGGTGGGCCCGCGTGGACGTGGAACGGGCGGGACGACCCGTCGGCGACACCTGGTCGTCCCGCCCGGTTGGTGCGCTGCCGAGGGCAGACGTCATCGGGACAGTTCCTTCGCGTACTCGGCCTGGACCGCCTTCACGTATCCCTCGGGCGTCTGCTGGCCGGCGACCAGCTTCTGCATCTCCGGCGTGATCGCGGCGGCAAAGATGCCGCCGGTCGCGTTGGCGGTGAAGTCCACCGCGCCGTTCTCGGCCCCGAGCTGCTGCGCCGCCTTGAGGGTCTCGGCCAGCACCGTGTTCGGGGCGGCGGCCGGCACCGGCAGGTCGCTCGGGCCGCCCGGGCTGGAACCGCCGACCGTCACGGCGATCTCCCGCGCCTTGGCGTTGGTGTGGACCCAGTTCAGGAAGTACGCGGCGGTGTCCGGGTTCTTGGCCTTCGCGGAGACGCCGAAGGTGTTGGGGGCGGACATCGCGACGTGCTTGCCACCGGCGGTCTCGGCCGGGAACAGGAAGAAGCCCACGTTGCCGGGCATCGCCTTGTCCAGGTTGGCCGACTCCCAGTCGCCGTTGAACATGAACAGGCCGTTGCCCTTCTGGAACTGCCCCACCATGCCCGCGTAGTCCAGGGCGTTGGCGTCCTTCGGGAAGTAGCCGGCCTGGGCCCACTTCTGGATGGTCTGGGTGGCCTTCAACGCGGCCGGGGTGTCGAAGGTGGCCCCCGGCTTCTGGAAGATCCAGTCGGCGACCTGGGCCGGGTCACCGAACTGGTTCTGCAGCGCCTGGTGCGGGAAGTTGATGCCCGCGGTGTTCTTGTTGAACTGCATGATCGGCTGGACCCCGCTGGTCTTCGCCTTTGCCAGCAGCTGCTCGAACTCGGCGACGGTGGCCGGCGGCTGGGTCATGCCGACCTGGCTGGCCAGCTTCTTGTTGTAGAAGACGCCGGTGACGCTGTAGCCGAGCCCCATGCCGTAGAGCGAGCCGGTGCCCCGGGTGTTGTCGCCGACGCGCAGCTGCATGAGCTGCGAGGCCGGGAACTTGTCCCAGCCGTACGCGCTGACGTACGGGTCGAGGTTCTTGAGCAGGTCGTCCTTCACCAGGTCGACCATCGTGGGCAGCCGGATGATGTCGGGCGCGTTGTCCGAGGCCATGACGCGCGGCGCGTTCTCCACGATCACCGTGAACTGGTCCTCGCGGATGGCGAACGTGACGTTCGGGTGCTGCTTGGTGAACTCGTCGGCGAGCGCCTTGGCCAGCGGGAAGCCGGTCTCCGCGTACATCTCCAGCTTGATCGGCGCGGTGCCCAGGTCGGTCTTGACCGCGGCGTCGGGCCCGGCGGTCGACGACCGGTCGGCTCCCGGAGCGCTGCACGCCGTCGCGGCGAGCCCGATCACCAGCAGCGGCGCGAGGATGACCGCTCTGCGTCGCGGGCTTTTCGTCAGCAATTCTGCCATTTAATGACTCCTAGATTCCTCCGCGCGTCCCGCGGCTCAGGGCCGCGCGACGGCTCCACCGGGACCACCGCGACCGGCTGAACAGCCACGACAGGTACGTCGTGGCGGTCGCCCGGCCGCAGCAGACGTTCCGGCCACCGTTGACCCTCAGCACGGCGGCCGACGACGTCTCCAGACGCGCCAAAAGTGGTCGCTAAACTGATTTAGCAGAGCATGCGCGTGACACGGGAGGCTGTCAAGGACAACCTGGCAACGGTCCGGAGACATCGACTTCACACGACGCCCGACCCGACCGGGGCCAGAGTCCGGGCGCCGACGCATCATGATGGGCAGGAGCGGGGCCCGTGGCACCGCGCCTGATTCGGAGGACTGATGGGCCGCAACAGAGCAACCCTGGCCGACGTCGCGCGGCGAGCCGGGCTGTCCAAGACCGCCGCGTCGATGGTGCTCAACGGCAGGGAGGGCACGCGGCTCTCGGCCGAGGCACACCAGCGCGTGTTCGCCGCCGCCGAGGAGCTGGGCTACCGTCCCAACCTCGCGGCGCGCAGCCTGCGTACCCGCAAGACCGCGACCATCGCGTTCGTCTCCGACATCGTCGCCACCACCCGCTTCGCTGGCGGTCTCATCCGCGGCGCGCTCGACGCGGCCCGCGAGCGTGACCACGTGCTGCTCATCACCGAGACGCAGGGCGACGCCACGTTCGAGCAGTACGCCATCGAGGCCATGCTCGACCGACAGGTCGACGGAGTGATCTACGCCGCCATGGCCACCCGGCGACTGACGGTGCCCCCGGCCATCCTCGGCGGCCCGGTGGTGCTGCTCAACGCCACCAGCGCCGACGGCCTGCCCTGTGTCCTTCCCGACGACGACCGGGCCGGTCGCTCCGTCGCCACAGCCCTGTTGGAGCACGGCCACCGCGACGCCATCGCGCTGATCGGCCGCAACCGGCTCAAGGAGGGCGACCCGGAGGTCTCCCTCGCCGCCCGGGCCCGCCTGCGCGGCATCCAGCAGGCGCTGGGCGACGCGGGCGTCAGCCTCCTCGCGGAGTGCTTCTGCACCGAGTGGCTGCCCGAGCACGGCTACGCCGCCATGCGCGGGCTCCTGAGCAGGCCGTCGCGACCCAGCGCGGTCATCTGCATGAACGACCGGCTGGCCTTCGGCGCCTACCAGGCGCTCGGCGAGGCGGGCCTGAGCGTCCCGGACGACATCTCGGTGATCTCGTTCGACGACGACCCGATCGCCGCCTGGCTGCGCCCCAGCCTGGCCACCACGGCGCTGCCCCACGAGCAGATGGGGCGGCGCGCGGTCGAGCTGCTCCTCGACGGTGGCGCCGCCGAGCCGTCACTCGTCGCGATGCCGCTGCGCCGACGCCGGTCCCTCGCGCCCCCCGCCGGCTGACCCGAGCGCCCTACGACGTCGGCGGGGTCGACGCCTTCATCAGCTAAACCGGTTTAGTGCTACGTTTCCGGCCATGCTTCGTCTAGCCGACCACTGGGTGTGGGACAGCTGGTACGCGCGGGACGACAACGGCCTCTGGCACGTGTTCTTCCTGCGCGCGTCCCGCGCCCTGCACGACCCGCACCGCCGCCACCGCCGCGCCTCGGTCGGCCACGCCGTCTCGACGGACCTGCACACGTGGCGTCTGGTCGCCGACGCCGTGGTCCCCGCCGACGCGCCGGCCTGGGACGACCTCGCGACCTGGACCGGGTGCACCGTCCGCGGCCCGGACGGGCGGTGGTACCTCTACTACACCGGGGTCTCCCGCGCCGAGGACGGGCTCGTCCAACGGATCGGTCTGGCCGTCTCCGACGACCTGATCACCTGGCATCGTCACGGTTCCGGTCCGGTCGTGCAGGCCGACCCGACGTGGTACGAACTGCTCGACACCGACCTGTGGTACGAGCAGGCGTGGCGCGACCCCTGGGTGTTTCCCGACCCGGACGGCGACGGCTGGCACATGCTCATCACGGCACGCGCCAACACGGGAACGGCGGACACGCGGGGCGTCGTCGGCCACGCCACCTCCCCCGACCTGCTCACCTGGACCGTCCGACCGCCGCTGTCGACGCCGGCGGGGTTCGGTCACCTGGAGGTGCCCCAGGTCGCGGTCGTCGACGGGCAGCCCCTGCTGCTGTTCTCCACCGACGCGACCGCCAGCGCCCGGCGCGACGACCACCGGATCTGGGTGGCGACCGGGCGGAGCGTCCGCGGCCCGTGGGACATCGCGGCCGCCCGGCCGGTCACCCACCCGCACCTGTACGCGCCCCGGCTGGTCCCCGGACCGGCCGACGACTGGTCGCTCATCGGCTTCCTCGACCACGTCGACGGGTCGTTCGTCGGTGAACTCACCGACCCCATTCCGGTGCGCTACGACGCGTCGACCGGGCTGACCATCCAGGCGGCGGGGACGGTCGCCGCGACCTGATCCGGAGGGCCACCTGGCCACGCCCGGGCCCGGTCGCGGCGGACGGGCGGGCGACCTGCGACGACGCAGGTCCCGG
>NZ_JBFAPG010000266.1:0-8752 GCF_040675595.1 Micromonospora sp. NPDC049580 | reverse complement strand
GCCGGGTGTGTCCACCCGGCGACGACGCCGGTCCCACCCGACCGTGCGCGACCACGCCGAAAGCCCAGCGCAGGGCCGGGAACCGACCGGGCACGCTCGGAGACGCGCGGCTCCTCGAACCCGGCCAGGATGAAATCGTCGCGGTGACCGCCGCCGTGGCACCGAACGAAGGGTGGCCGGTATGTCGAGAGTGTTCGGGTCGATGCGCCGCATGGTTCTCGCGCCTTCGCTGGAGCAGGTCTCCTTCGCCGCGCTCGGATTCCCGGTCACGGCCTCCGCCACCACAGTCCACCTGGAGGCGATCCCGCAGGCGGTGGTCTGCGGCTTCGAGTGGGGGATCGAAGGTCCGAGCGTCGCCGAGCTGGAACGCCGGCTCGCTCTCGTGGACCCGGAACGTCGTGGCTTCGCCTACGAGGGCGCGACGATGGCCTACACCGTGCTCGATGCGACGGCAGGCGGTTCCCGTACCCGTGAGTTGCTGGAAGGGCCGGGGCGCCCGCACTACTTCCTCGCCTGCATCGGCATCGGCTTCGCGATGGCCCGGCTGCCGCGCGTGTTGTGGCGCAAGGTGCTGCCGGACCTCACCGGGATCCCCTACCACCCGACGATGAGCTGGCTGGCCGTCGACGGCTACGGCTTCGACAAGGCGTACTTCGACCAGGCCACCTGGATCGTCGGGCAGCGACGTCCGCGGCCGTACCCGTGGCAGGGGCACGCCGACTACTTCCCGCGGGCGTTCGACCAGGGCGTCGGCCGGGCGCTGTGGTTCCGGCACGCGGCCGATCCGGCGGCGGTGGCCGCGACCGTCGACGGCTTCGCCGCCCCGCGCCGCGCGGACCTGTGGAGCGGTGTGGGACTGGCCGCGACGTTCGCCGGCGGGTGCGACACCGCGGGCTTCGAGTCGTTGCGGTCGCTGGCCGGCGAGTACGGCCCGCACCTCGCCCAGGGCGCGGTCTTCGCGGCCAAGGCGCGGACGTGGGCGGGCTACTGCCCGGAGCACACCGACGCGGCGGCGCGGGCGCTGACCGGCCTGTCGTCGGAGGCCGCCGCCGAGCTGGCCGATGCCGCGGCGGTCGACGCGCCCGCCGACGGCCTGGCCTACGAGGAGTGGCGGCGGGTGATCCGTGAGCGGGTCATTCAGCCCGCCGGCGTCAGCGACAGCTAGGACCCGCGCGCGGACGACGACCAGAGGAGCCTTCGATGACCACCAACAACGCCGATCCGGCGGCGCTGGCGCCCCGTGATCTCGCCATCTTCGTCAAGAGCACCCCGATGCCGGACGTCCGCGCGCTGATGAGTGGGGAACGCCGGGACGCCCTGTTGCAGGAGATCTTTCGGCGGATGCCGGACGTGTTCCGGGCCGACCGGGCCGCCGGTCTCGACGCCGTCATCCACTGGGTGATCGGTGACCGGCCCGACGGCGGAGTCGACCGCTACCAGCTGGAGATCGCGGACGGGGTGTGCCGGGTGTCGCCCGTCGCCGATCGCGAGCCGAAGCTGACGCTGACGATCGGCGGCGCCGACTTCCTGCTGGTGGTGACCGGCAACGCGCATCCGGTCGTGCTGACGATGAAGGGCCGACTGCGAACCCGGGGCGACCTCGCGCTGATCGCGAAGTTCCCCTCCCTGTTCGACGTGCCGAAGGTCTGACAGGGCCGGCTCGGCCGGCTCGGCCGGCCCCGGCCGGGGCCGCCCGACGTTCGCCGGTCAACCCGCCGTTTCGTACGCCGTGGCGAGCGCGTCGCCGTGCCGGCGTGCCGCGGTCAGGGCGGCCCAGGCCGCCAGGCCGAGCAACGCCGCGTCGTCGTGGCCCTCGGCACGGACCGCGGCCACCGCCGAGTCGGGCACCCGGTACGAGGCGAAGGCGACGAGCATCGCCAGTCGTCCGGTTGCCCGGTCCGCAGAGGACAGACCCGCCAGCCGTGAGTCGAGCCAGTCCGCCACCCCCGCCAGGTCGTCCGGAGCGTCGTCGTCGACGAGGCACTCGCGTACCAGCAGGCGTACGGCAGGAGGCACCGACCGCTGCCCGGCGTCCTCGATCACCGCCGCCGCTCCCGTCATGGCGGCGGCGACGTGTGGCAGCCCCGCCGCCCAGCGGAGGTCGTCCGGCAGGCGCCGCGCCGTGCCGGCCGTGCCGGGCAGCAATGGCAGGGACTGCCCGGCCACCGCCTCCCGGCCGGCCAGCCGACCCATCAACCGTGCCGCGACGCTCCGGGCGCCACCGAGCAGGGGAGCGGGAACCGCCGCCAGCGGTGAGTCCCGCAGGAAGACGTTCACCATGCGGTTGAGGTAGTGGAAGTCGACGGCCACGCCGATCAGCTCCGGCGACAGGACCGTCGGAAGCGGCGGCGGCGAGGCGCCCCGGCGCCCGAGCCCGCGTACGGCTGCCTGGTGGACGTCCACGCAGTAGGGACAGGTGTTGGCAGCCGACACCGCGGCCGCCACCGCCTCGCGCTCCCGACGGCTCGTCGTGCCCGAGACGAGCAGGGTCTCCCGCAGGATGCACCAGGCCGCGGCGAGCAGTCCCGGCGCGGCGGCGTGCAGGGCGATGGGCGGCGCGAGCAGGCCGAAGTCGCGTTCGACCTGCTCGTACACCTGACGGACCCGCACCGGCGCGGCCTCCGGAGGTACCGGGGAGACGTGTCGCAGGTGCGCGAAGGTGGCCCGCCGCGTGAGCCCGGCGACCGTGAAACTCATGACCGCAGGCGGGCGACCGCACGCCGTCCGGCGGTCTCGCCGTCCGGCGACGGCGCACCGTAGGTCACCTCGACACCCCGCTCCTGTGCGGCCCGCACGATGCCCGGCATGGCGCGTTCGGCGAGGGCCGCGATCGTCGAGGCCGGGTTGACCGTCAACGCGCCGGGCACCGCGGAACCGTCGGTCACGAAGATGCCCGGGTGCCCGCGCAGCTCGTGGCGGTCGTCCAGCGCCGAGGTCGCCGGGTCGTCGCCGATGCGGCACGAGGCGAGGGGATGCACGGTGTACGCGCCCACCAGGTCGTTCGTCCACGGCATCACGCGGGACAGCCCGTCGCGCTCAAGGATGTCCTTGACGTCGGCGTCGGCCAGCGACCATCCGCGCCACGTGTTCGCCGTGGGCCGGTACCGCAGCGGGCCGTGGCCCAGCATCTGCTGCGAGAAGCGGTGGGCGTTGCCGGTCTCCGGCGGCGGGCCGAAGACGCCCTCGTTGTCGTCCTCCGACATCGTGAAGATCGTCAGCCACGACTGCCAGCGGCGCAGCATCTCCTTCTTGTCCCGGCCGAACCAGCTGGGGCTCGCGTCGGGCACCTGCGCCAGGATCGTGCCCAGCGCGGGCGGGAAGTAGAGCTGTTCGAGGGAGTAGCGCTCGAACTCGGGCAGGGCGCCGTCGAGCCGGTCCCAGCTGGCGACCGTCGGACCCCGCCCGATCTGGTACGCCTCGTAGGCCCGTCCGTCCGGCCGCGACAGCTTCAGCACCTCGCGGACCCGGTCCTCGTCGAACACGGCCGTGTTGAGGCGCTCACCGTTGCCGGAGAAGTACCGCCCGACCGCGTGCGGCATCCGGCCCAGGTGCGGCTCCGAGCGTTGCAGGATCACCGGTGTGGCGCCCGCGCCGGCGGCGATCACGACGATCTTCGCGTCGATCGTCCCCTCGCCGTGCAGGATCCGGTAGTCCTCCTCGTCGACGACGCGATAGTGGACCCGGTAGCTGCCGTCGGCGTTACGGACCAGGTGCTGCACCTCGTGCAGCGGCCGGATCTCGGCGCCGTGCGCCAGGGCGGCCGGCAGGTAGTTGAGCAGCAGCGAGCGTTTGGCGTCGAAGCGGCAGCCGGCCATCATCCAGTTGCAGTTCGTGCACATGTCCACGTCGACGGCCGACGGCGCCGGGTTGGCGGTACGTCCGGCGTGGTGGCAGGCGGCGGCGAACAGGCCACCGGCGTACGGGACCCGGTCCCACGTCTGCTGGGTCACCGGCAGCGCCTCGGCCACCCGGTCGTACCAGGGCTCCAGGGTGTCGCGGCTGATGGCGGCGGGCCACATGCGTCGCCCGATGCTGCCGTGGCGCTCGAAGACGAAGCGTGGCGCCCGCGGCATCGTGGCGAAGTAGACCACGCTGCCGCCGCCCACGCAGTTGCCGCCCAGCACGCTCATGCCGTCGCCGATGACGAAGTCGAAGACCCGGGTGTACGACGCGCCCAGCTTGAAGTCGTGCTCGAAGTCGTCGGCCTTGAGCCACGGGCCACGCTCGAAGACCTTCACCCGGGCCCCGCCGGCGGCGAGGTGGTACGCGGCAATGGCGCCGCCGAAGCCGCTGCCGATGACCAGGACGTCGGTGGACTCGGTGGCCGTCATGCCGGGCTCCCCGTGGCGGTGGTGGACGGGTGTGGGTTGGCGAGCTGCCGGCCGTACGAGAACGTGGGGAACCGCCAGAGCCCGTCCGGGTCGGGCGTCTCGTACCCCATCGCCAGCAGGCCCGGATGCCCGGCGGCCAACGCGTCCACGGTGTGCAGGTGTGGCGCGCTGTCGAAGGCCATGTTGCAGAAGAGCGCCAGCCCCACCCACATCTGCTTGTCCGGGTGATCGGGGCTGGTCAGCTTCTCGATCAGCGCGGTCCGGGCCTCGAACGGCAGGCCCACGAAGGGCGGCAGGTCCGGCTTCAGGTCGAGGCCCGTGGCCGCGGCGTGCTCCCGGGCGTACTCGTCGAGTTCCACGCAGATCGTGTCGAGCGCCGGCGCCAGCCCTCCGGCGGGGTCTTCGAGCAGTTCGATCGCGCCGCCCGTGACGGCACCGCCGCCGACGTCGACGCCGGCGATCGCCGCATCGTCAGGGCCGCGTTTCTCGCCCGGGATGATGGTGTCGGCGAATGCCTCCAGAATCATCGTGCGCACCCGGTGTTCGGCCGCTTCGTCGGATTCCACGGCACGCTCCTTTGCGGAAGTCCGGACGTCAATTCCGGAGGTGTCGTTCGGATGCCAGTCATCGTGGTATGGGCCACCCCCCGCGTTCATCTCCTGTGTTGCGCTAACCGGCCCGTAATGGTCATTTCCGCTGTCCACTATCCACTCCACCATTGACCGATGCCGGTGAGCAGCGGAAACCTGCCGATCCCCGGACGCCGTCGGCGACCGCCGCAATGCAGGAGAAGTTTCGCTCCACATAGTCGCGTAACAATGAGGTCTCAGCGGGAGGGCCGGAGCATACGATGAGTTCATTGACCAGACTTCGACGCCGTATCATGACCCCCGACGTGGGGCAGACCAAAGTCAGCACGCGCGGATTCCATCTCAAGAACGAGCAGGCCCGCGAGCGCCTCGAAACAGTCGGTAGCTCGTTCCTGCACGGATTCGGGGCGGCCGCGGAGGCGAATGGCCCGGCAGATGCGGCACCCACGGTCGAGGCCACGCCGGCCGCGTACCGGGGCTTCGCCTACGAGGGTGCGGCGATGGCCTTCGCCATCCGCGACGCCCTGCCCGGGCGTCCGCGGCACGTCGCGCGGTTCCTCGCCGACCACGACGAGCACGTCTACATGGCGTACGTCGGAGTGGGCTGGGCGATGGCCCGCCTGCCGCGTCTTCTGTGGCCCCGGCTGTACGCCCCGGACCCGCTGCTGCGCTGGCTCGTCCTCGACGGGTACGGGTTCCACGAGGCGTACTTCAGGACCGACCGGTACGTGCGCCAGCGGCGTCGGCCGTCCACCTTCGCGTGGCCTGCCGACGGCCCCCGGGACTACTCGGTGCGCGCCATCGACCAGGGCATCGGCCGGGCCTGCTGGTTCGTCGCCGGAACGGACCCGGAGCAGCTCGTCCGCCTCCTCGACGCGTTCCCCGCCGACCGCCGGCGCGACCTGTACGCCGGGGCCGGCCTCGCCGTCTGCTACGCGGGCGGCGCGAGTGAGCGGGAACTGACCTGGCTCGCCGAGTGCGCGGGGACGTACCGGCCGGACCTCGCGCAGGGCGCGTCGTTCGGCGCCGCGGCCCGGCTGCGTGCCGATCTCGTCACCCCGCACAACGAGCTGGCGACCCGTGTCCTCTGCGGCATGACGGTGAGCGACGCGACACGGGTGACCGACGAGGCGCGGGTCGGGCTGCCCCCGGACGACGTCCTGCCCGCCTACGAGGTGTGGCGCCAACGCATCAGGAACGCCTTCGACCCGTCGCCAGCGACCCGAAAGCTGAGTGAGCAATGACCAGTATCGCCGTGGTGGGGATGGCGTGCCGCTACCCCGACGCCCGTTCACCGCAGGAACTGTGGGAGAACGCGATCGCGGGTCGCCGGGCGTTCCGGCGGCTCCCCGACGTCCGGATGAACGCCGACGACTACTTCGACGCCGACCCGGCCGCCCCGGACCGCTTCTACGCCCGCAACGCCGCCGTCATCGAGGGCTACGAGTTCGACCGGGTCGGCTACAAGGTCGCCGGCAGCACGTACCGGTCGACCGATCTGGCCCACTGGCTGGCCCTGGAGACCGCCGCGACGGCACTGGCCGACGCGGGTTTCCCGGCGGGGGAGGGGCTGCCCCAGGAGCGCACGGGCGTCATCGTGGGCAACACGCTGACCGGCGAGTTCTCCCGGGCCAACCAGATGCGGCTGCGCTGGCCGTACGTGCGGCGGACCGTGGCCGCGGCGTTGCGGGCAGAGGGCTGGGACGACGAGAAGCTGTCCGCCTTTCTCGCCACCTACGAGGAGGCGTACAAGAGCCCGTTCCCGCCGGTGAACGAGGACACTCTCGCCGGCGCCCTGTCGAACACGATCGCCGGACGCATCTGCAACCACTTCGATCTCAAGGGTGGCGGCTACACCGTCGACGGCGCCTGCTCGTCCTCGCTGCTGTCCGTGGTGACCGCGTGCCGGGCACTGCTCGACGGAGAACTGGACGTCGCGATCGCCGGCGGTGTCGACCTGTCCATCGACCCGTTCGAGGTCATCGGCTTCGCGAAGACCGGCGCCCTGGCCAGCGGCGAGATGCGGGTCTACGACCGCGCCTCCAACGGGTTCTGGCCCGGTGAGGGCTGCGGCATGCTGGTCCTGATGCGCGCCGACGAGGCCGCCGAGGCAGGTCACCGGATTTATGCCTCGGTCGCCGGCTGGGGCGTCTCGTCCGACGGCCGCGGTGGCATCACCCGGCCCGAGGTCGACGGCTACCAACTCGCCCTGCACCGCGCGTACGACCGGGCCGGTTTCGGCATCGACACCGTCGG
Source organism: Micromonospora sp. NPDC049580 (assembly GCF_040675595.1). Classification (NCBI taxonomy): domain Bacteria; kingdom Bacillati; phylum Actinomycetota; class Actinomycetes; order Micromonosporales; family Micromonosporaceae; genus Micromonospora; species Micromonospora sp. NPDC049580. The sequence continues at coordinate 1,575 of NZ_JBFAPG010000266.1, read as the reverse complement.
GCTGTTCGAGGGTCACGGCACCGGCACGAAGGTCGGGGACACCACCGAGCTCACCGCGCTGTCCAGCGCTCGCGAGACGGCGAATCCCGACGCGCCGCCGGCCGTCATCGGCTCGGTCAAGGGGATGATCGGTCACACCAAGGCCGCCGCCGGGGTGGCCGGCTTCATCCGCGCCGCCATGGCCGTGCACCACGAGGTGCTTCCCCCGAGCGTCGGCTCCGTCGACCCCCACGAGCTTCTCACCGCCGACGGCGCACGGCTGCGCACCCTACGCAAGGCCGAAGCGTGGCCGAGCGCGGTCCCGGTGCGGGCCGGCATCACCGCCATGGGCTTCGGCGGCATCAACACGCACGTCGTGCTCGAACGCCACGGCCCGCGCCGGCCCGTGCCGGACCGCCGCGTCCGTACCCTGGCCGCCTCCGCCCAGGACGCGGAGCTGCTGCTGGTGGACGCGGCCTCCGCGCCGGAACTGGCCGTTCGGCTCGCCGAGCTGAGCACCTTCGTGTCCGCGATCTCGTACGCGGAGTTGGGCGATCTCGCGGCGACGCTCCACCGCGACCTGCAGGACCGGCCGTTCCGGGCCGCGGTCGTGGCCTCGTCACCCGAGGAGGCGCAGTGGCTGCTGACCGCGGCTGGTGAGGCCGTCGAATCCGGCGAGACGACACTGATCCGCCCCGACGGCCGGTTCCTGCTCGGACACGTCAGCGGCCCGGCCCGGATCAGCTTCCTCTTTCCGGGGCAGGGTTCCGGACGCGGTGTCAGCGGTGGCGCGCTGCGGCGGCGGTTCGCCGAGGTCGAGGACGTCTACCTGCGCGCCGCGCTGCCCACCGGCAGCGACGTCGTCGCGACCGAGGTCGCCCAGCCGCGCATCGTCGCCGGATCACTGGCCGGGCAGCACGCCCTGGCGCTGCTCGGCATCGAGGCGTCCACCGCGATCGGGCACAGCCTCGGCGAGATCGTGGCCCTGCAGTGGGCCGGCGTCATGGACGAGGACACGCTCCTGCGCGTCGCCGGCGTCCGGGGCCGGACCATGGCCGGGCACAGCCAGGCCGGCACGATGGCCGACATCGGGGCGCCCCCCGAGACGGTCGACGGGATCATCGCGGGGCTGCCGGTGGTCGTGGCCGCCTACAACGGGCCCCAGCACACCGTGGTCTCCGGGTCGGTCGACGCGATCGAGGCGGTCTGCCACAAGGCTCGGGCCGCCGGCCTGAGCGCGACGCGGCTGCGGGTCTCGCACGCCTTCCACTCCCCGCTGGTCGCACCGGCCGCGGACACGTTCGCCGACGCCCTCGCGGGCGAGACCTTCCACCAGGTCGGCGCCCGGGTCGTCTCCACAGTCACCGGTGAGGTGCTGCCCGCCGGCACCGACGTGCGCGGCCTCCTGCGCCGCCAGATCACCGACCCGGTCCTGTTCAACCAGGCCGTCGCGTTCGCCGCCAAGAACACCGACCTGTTCGTCGAGGTCGGGCCCGGACGGGTGCTAACCGGGCTGGCCACGACGGTCACGGACGTCCCGGCGGTCGCCGTGGACACCGACAACGACTCGCTCGCGAGTCTGCTGCGGGTCGCCGG